>CAZXKW010000032.1:0-7124 GCA_964641565.1 uncultured Candidatus Peribacteria bacterium | reverse complement strand
CTCTGATATTGGAGAAATAACTATTAAATAGTACCAAAAACGCAACACTATATTGTCCTCGCAGTACTCCAATAATGATTACTGTCAAAATCCCCGCCTTAGCCATGCCCCCCCAAACACCCAAAATACTGTTACGGGACTGGTAAGCAAAGATTTTGCGCTGAATTTTTTGGTAAAGCAGGCTGGTAGCCGATCTAATCATAGTCATCAAAGTTTCCCCCATAGTCATTACCTTCAATGTCCTAATATTGTTAGTAGCTTCAAACAATAGCCCACTAACATTCTCTTCTTGAGCATTAACAGCATACGATGCCAAAGCTGCTTTTTTAGTTAAAAATCGTGAAAGTACAAAGTAAATTAATAAGAAGGTTAGCAAGAGAACTAAAACCGTGCGATCAAAGCTAGCAATAATTAAATTGATCCCAATAATATTCACACAAATTTCTATAATACAATCAAACCACAATCGAGTAATCTTATTTACTGCCTCACTAGCATTCTGAATACGCTTTACCTTATTGCCAGCATTCTCTTTCTCATGCCAAGCCATATCCAGCAAAAACAAATGCTGCACAGATTTCAACGTTAGCTTAATACCAATCGACTCAGCTACTTGATAGCCATGGAATTTTCCCAGAAACTGACCACTTGCCCTCACTAAAATTGAAAGCGCAAAACCACCCATAATCCAAAACAAAAATGAGGGATCATCTCCTGTTTTGTAGTTAATAAAGAACTCAATTACCAAAGCAATAGCGAATTGAGGAAAAAGAATAGCCAGATCGCTAATCAATCGCAATAAAGTACCAAAAAGAAATTTACCTTTGAGGCCATCCATTAATGCCCAAATATCCCTGACTAATTGCAAAGAGCTATACTGAGCTGATGTACTAGCACTTGAAGACTTAGACATGATCACAATCTTAAGTGGCACCACTATAGACATCAGCGCTGCTTTTAGCCAATCTTATGCCAATATCCCACAGAATCATTTTTGAGTATGGCCCTAACAATTATTTTTGGCGTCAATGGTGTAGGCAAAGATACACTAGCAAATGCTGTCCAAAAAACTCATCCTCATATCGCTTTAATATCAGCATCCCGAGCACTGATGAAAGCATTTGGTTTACCAGTAGAGATCACCGCCGATTTCCCAATCCCCTTCGAATACTATCGCACGCTTGAGATCAACGAACCAATAGTAAATGCTCTTTACGACACCAAATTCGTAGACATTCTTCGTGAGTTCAAAAACAGCGGCAAAGACGGCATCATTCTCCATCATTTATGCGTAATCAAACCACAACTAGATGGCACTTTGATCTACGACGATGACGTGCTCCGACCATGGTTCTACGAGCTCTTCGACCAATTCATCCTCATTCGTACTGAGCCCACAACCATCAAGAATCGCCAAGAACAAGATATCCAATCAGGCAAACGCACCCGTCACAACTTGTCTCTACGCCAGATTGAAGAACAAGTACAAAAATCTGATAACCAATGGCAAGAACTGTGCAAACAACTAAAACAACGAGGATTAGATAATTATTATGAGATAGAGAACAATGAAAAAGACTTAGAGCCAGCGATAGCGAAGCTAAGCAGCATTGTAAGTAAAAACAAATAGAGCTCTTATAAGTTATGCTTATTCTTCGATCGCGCTAAATAAGCTGTCTTAAGAAAAGATGAGATTAGACGAAGTAGAAGACGATCGCTTTTCGCGATCGTGGTCGGGGTGAGAAGACTTGAACTTCCGACCTCTTGCACCCCATGCAAGCGCGCTAGCCAACTGCGCCACACCCCGCGACCGCAACTAATCTAATGGATAACATCCAAAATGAAAAGTGGGTATACCGTATACCTACTTATTGAGCTCAGTTTGCCAAACAAGTAGCGGTATACCACTTACTAAATACCGCTACACACCAGACCATTTATTAACTGCAGCAATCAGTAAGCCATTATTACCTTTTTCTACGATATCCACATTGGGAAATCGCTTCTGCCACTCCTGAGATACGGCTCCAGGTATAGTTGTAAACAAAATCAAATCACGAAGCCCCAAACGAACTGCTTCTTCCAAGATTATAAGACCTTCTTCACCATTAAAAGTTAATTTAAGATCACAAATTACCCCGGTATTATTAGGAACTCGCTTAATAGCGGCCATAGCCTGATCAAAATTTGTCGATTCATCCACGACATGGATCACCTCACCCAGTAGCTCTCTAATCAGGAACCGAAATGAAACATCATCATCTATTACTAATACCTCTTTTAAACTTTCAGCTTGAGTCATGATCGAATAATTCGAAATGGATTTATAGCTGAATCCCACTCGAGAATCAACTTCCCTGCTTTACTTTTATTTCATTCTCGAGTTTGTTAGAATAATGTTAATCATATGATTAACATTGATACTATGAAAAAAGTGATTGGACTCCGTATGCTTCGAGAGAATTTACTAAAATATGAAACTGCTATTAAGCATGGCGAAAGCTTCATAGTAATGAAAAAAAACAAACCAATTTTTCAATTAACTCCGATCGAAGAACAATGGGAAACAGTTATAGATTTTACGGTAATAAAAAAGGGCGGAGTTGAAATTGATGAGTTGCTAAAGAGACTGTAATTATGGATAAGATAGAAAAACTGCTTAATAAACTATCCGAAAAAGAACGCGCAGCCCTGAAAGCTTTGTTAACCCAAATTAAAACCGGCAATTTAGAAAATCTCGACATAAAAAAGCTGGTCAATCGAGAGAATATCTTTAGAATTCGTAAAGGAAAGTTGAGAATCATCATTCACAAAACCACCAATTCCATTACAATCCTCACCGTCGAACGCCGATCAGACAACACCTACACATCTTAATCTTAGCCTTCACTCTTCAATTCTGAATTTAAACCCCATGTCTCTCAAGAAACACCAAATAATCACTTGCTCAATCCAAAAACTGGCATTCGGTGGCTTGGGAATTGCTGAATATGAAGGTCTTAAAATATTTATACCTGAATCAGTACCAGGAGATGAAGTGAGCATTCGTATTACTAAGAAAAAGAATAACTTTGCTGAGGGCAAAATAGTAGAGATACTCAAACCATCAGCAAAACGAATAGCGGCGAAATGCCCTCACTTTGGCACATGTGGAGGCTGTACATGGCAGTTTCTTTCCTATGAAGATCAGCTTTTTTATAAACAACACATCGTCACTGAAAGTTTAGAGCATTTGGGAGGGATCAAAGACTTCCCCATCTCTCCGATTATTGGCTGCCCAGAACCTTGGTATTACCGCAATAAAATGGAGTTTAGCTTTGCTATTGATGCCAACAAACACAACCTTCTTGGTCTGCATCCCAAAGGCTATCACTATGATGTCATTGATTTACAAACATGCTTCCTCCCCCACCCCAGTTACGCACTCTTAGTGAAAGCGATCCTGGCTTGGGTACAAGAAAACAATATTTCTATTTACGAACCACGGAGCGATCAAGGTTTATTAACCAATGTAGTAATTCGTCACAACCAAAAAGAGGAATTCATGATCCATATCATCTCCAGAAAAGGTACTTTAACTAATATCGATAGTTTGCGAGAAAAAACTACAGACATTGCTACTATTAAAAGTGCATTACACACTCAAACCATTAGTGAAAAAGGCAAACCTACCACCCGTACAAGTACCCATTTATGGGGAGATGCCTTTATCGCTGAAGAATTGGCGCTCGAAGAACCTTGGCAAAGCTTACACTTCGATATTTATCCCGAAGCCTTTTTTCAGCCCAATCCTCGCCAAGCTGTATTGCTGTACCAAAACGCTCTCCGCTTTGCCAACATCACCAACCAAGATATCGTACTAGATCTTTATTGTGGTACGGGCACATTGGGGTTATTTGCTAGTCGTCAGGCTAAACAAGTCATTGGTATAGATAATGTCCCCGATGCAATCAAAAGTGCCCAAGAAAATGCTACTAAAAACAACTGCCTTAATACTCAGTTCCATGTAGGTGATGCCGGACAGATACTCAATCAACTCAAACTCACACCCACAATAGCAATTGTAGATCCTCCCCGTGCAGGTTTGCTCCCTGATGCTATTGCTGAAATTATTACCATGCCACTCAAGAAGCTTGTCTATATATCCTGCAACCCCACTACCCAAGCTCGTGATGTGAAGCTTTTAGTGGCAGCAGGATATGATATCGAGCATATCCAACCCGTAGATATGTTTCCCCATACCTATCATATAGAAAACATCGTTGTACTTACTAAGCAAGGTTAATACTATGACAATAGTATCAGAAACTGATAGTATAAGATGAATATAAAAATATATGATTGAATACGTTATCACGGTTGGTCCAGCTTCTCGTCCCCTATCAACCCTCATGCAATTGATAGAACAAGGCGCTACTATTTTACGTCTCAACTTCTCTCACGGCACACATGAATGGTATACCGAGCTCTTCCGAGACATTGTCATGCTCAAGGCTCAATATCCTCATATCAAAATTTTAGCGGATATTTCTGGCCCTTCTCTACGAATACTCACTCCTGCAGAGGCCACTGTAGCTATCAAGAATGGTGATTTGCTCACATTCAGCAAAGACCCAGCTGATTATCGTCTCACCCTAGATGTACTAGATCAATTACCTGTTGAAAGTAAGCTTATTTTTGGTGAAGGCTATGGCACTGCGAGAATTATAGAAAGAACAGGAGAGAAAGTAATACTGCAATGCGAAGGCAACTTCGAAGTGAAAAACAAAATGCATTTGCACACCAATGCTCATCTAAAATCCGAAGCCATCACCGAAAAAGACTGGAAAGATTTAGCTTTTGTATTAGATAAACCAATTGACCTGGTAGCATTATCTTTTATTCAAGACAGTAAACCAATTATTACTGTAAAAGAATATTTAAACCAACATGACAAAAAGGTCTTGCTCATGAGTAAGATTGAAACCCAAGCAGCTGTGGACAATATCGATGAAATCACCACTCATAGTGACATGCTCATGGTAGCTCGTGGTGACTTGGCATTAGAAGCGGAATTAGTCGAATTACCAGACAATCAAGAACGAATTATCAATGCTGGCCGAAAACAACAAAAACCTGTAATTGTTGCCACCCAAATGCTCTTCTCTATGGTCAAAAATCCGATGCCAACGAGAGCCGAGATTAATGACATAGCTCTAGCCATTCGCCAAGGTGCTAGCGGCCTTATGCTTTCTGATGAAACAACCGTAGGTGAACATCCTACTAAGGCGCTCAATTATCTCAAACAAATCAGTGAAGCTTCTTTAGCAAGAATGGTAACGAGTCATCGTTAATACGAGGCTCGTCGCGTTCCTAATTCCTTTCTCCTTTCCTCATCAAACACTCTCTTGAAATAAAGAAGAAAGGACCGAGGAAAGAGGAATTAACCGCTCAGATCTTATTTTAGTCTGCCAATAAAGACGCAATAATGCGGGCAATATTTGCTCGAGTTATTGGTTCGTTTGGTTTGAATTGAGGCATATCAGGTGAAGTTGTGAGATTGCGAATACGTGCAGTCTCAATGTATTTCGCCTGTTCACCATCTGCCACTCCAGGCAGGGTAGAATGTTCAGCGCTGCCTAATGACACACCAAAACCATTGAAAACAATTTTGATTGCTTCAAAGCTACTTACTGGTCGATCAGGATAGAACTTCCCCCCTTGACCATTCACCCATCCTTGTAAACGCGCATAGGTGATGTACACAGACAAATCATGGCTCTTAGTCACATCTGAGAATCCAATATCTCGATCAGCAAACAAAGTAACATCTCTACCAGTAGCGAGAATTACCATTTTGAGCAACTCAGCACGAGTTACAGAGAGATCTGGAGCAAAGGTAGTAGCAGTACGACCTTTGATTACCCCCTTAGCAAAGAGCGTTTGAATATACTGGCGGGCCCAGTGATCTTGTACATCTTGAAAAAGCAAAGTTCCACTTTCATGTGTATTAATTCGTGGTTGTTTCAACCTATTAGTCTCACAACGAAGATCTAAAACATTATTAGCACAAGACACTTTAGCTTGAGTGACAGATTGGAGATTGGTATTGATTTGACGAGAGAGATTAGAGAGATCAGTGAGAATATTGAGTGTCACCAAGAAAGCCTTAGTAGGTGTGCGAGAAGGCTTATTTTGACCATAATTTGCTAGTCCAGTGAGTAAACTATCTACATCACTAGCCCGATCGAAACAGTAAGTAAGGCTTTCAAAATGATAAACTAAAGCGCCTGTACTAGGACAAGCAGTACGAGATTTACCGTTAGCTTCGAGAACAAGCCCCTCAAATGCACTCTTATTAATAGCTAAATTGGTCAATTCAGGAACCATCACTTTTGCTTGCCCATCAAGTGTGTCTAACAAATGTTCAGTTTGGCTTTTAGCATTTTTGAGATCAGTCTCAGTTTGCTCCCAACTAGGACAATCGGTAGTACAAGTAATTGGCGCTTTGTTTACTAAAGCATAGATTTCTGTAATTTGTTGCTCAATCTGATCAGAAACCATCCCATCGGGAATAGTAGGTGCAACAAGAGAATCAGCTAAAGCGACAGGAGCTGACAGAACTACACTTAAGACAAACAAACTACTAAAGATCTTTTCCATAAATGAGACGTTATACAAAGGCATAGTATGAGACGAATGCCTATCACTCAAGCACTTTGTATTTACGTCGAAGCAGCATCTATGGATAGTAGGTTTAAAAACAAATAAAAATGATTAATGAAAAGGTAAAAGTTACCCCAGCTACCTTTTTATCTATTACCTTTTCCATTCGACATCAGTTGGCATCAATTGAGAATTAAACAAACCGTGGCTTTACAAGAACAAGGTGCTTGATTATAGTCTGCTCGCCAGAAATTGATCTGGGGCCATCGTCTAGTGGTTAGGACATCAGGTTTTCATCCTGAAGACGGGGGTTCGATTCCCCCTGGCCCTGCCACGATTCCGCATACGGAATCGTCTTCGTCTCAATCTCCGTCTTACCTTACACCTTCTCCTTTTGAAGCAGGATTATTTGGCATGATCGAAGACTAAGACTTAGGTAAGTGATAAAAATGAGTATTTAGGGAATCCAATCAAATTGA
>CAZXKW010000031.1:4257-9182 GCA_964641565.1 uncultured Candidatus Peribacteria bacterium | reverse complement strand
GGATTTACGGCAGGACAAGGTACAGGATTCGAATATATGACAGCACCATGGTTACACTATGAAGCTTATGATATTCGCTTTGTTAATAATATTATTCACGACACTCAAGGTGCTGGCATCGGTGTCAACGGTGGTTACAATATCTTAATGGCGCATAATACAATGTATCGAGTAGGATCTCGATCACATGTGATTGAAGTAGTATTTGGTGGACGTTCCTGCGATGGTGAAATTGATAATTGTACTAGTCGTAGAGCACTCGGAGGTTGGGGACCAATTACTACCAGCGAGGAAGTATTTATCGGCAATAAACATGTAAGGATTCTAGACAACATAGTCTATAACCCGTCTAACCCAGCTGACCAAATCTTTGCTATTTATGGGCCACGCGGCACCCCAACTGGGTCGAACGCTCCCAATCCAGCCATTACTGATTCCGATCTAGTCATTGCCGGTAACATTATTTGGAATGGTTCACCTTCTACACCATTAGGCATAGGTGGTGAACAAGGTTGTTTAGATAGCAATCCTACTTGTAATGCTGCACAGTTAATAGCAAATAATGCGATCAATACTATTCAACCAAACCTCAATAATCCAACTATTGGCAATTTCCAATTAACCAACCGAAGTAGTTACTCCGGATTAGCTGTATCACTACCAACATTTACTTGGTCAGATATTCCTACCACCCCAGCTATTCCCACTTCATTAACAGTCTCCAACATCGCTTACAATCATTATCGAGACGGGTCTGCAGTGACAACAAATTTCCCTGGAGCATACTAAATTAGTTGAGAGTTGAGAGTGGAAAGTTGCCCCGAAGGGGTCCCTTTGGGAAAAGTTTTGCAAACTGTGAGTGCTCATCTTGAATCTGCCAACAAATTCATCCTGAGCTTAGCCGAAGGATCTGGCCGTCATATAGCTTGATCAATTATGAAACTCAAGGCTTGAAATTCTTGAGTTTAGAATTTAAAATTCTGACTTCTGAATTCTGAAGTCTGCATTTCTTCGGTTGTTTTCAAATCTCCAGTTCTCATATAGAGTAAGAGTTGTATTTATCTCCTCTCTCCATGAAACGCTTACTTGCAAGTGTGGGATTGATCATCAGTATGATTACTAATATTGCTGTAGTTCAAGCTGCTAATTTTAGTGATGTCCCTAGCAATAGTTGGTTCAAACCTTATACAGACTATTTAGTTGATCAGGAGATTGTGAGCAACAATGCTCAATTTTTCCCATTTAGGACTATTACTCGTGCAGAATTAGCCAAAATGGCTGTTAATGCAGGTATCCGCTCAGACCTTTTAGTGCTGGCATCAAGTAGCAATCAGCGCTTTTGTGATGTATCTGGCAATCATTGGGCAGCTGCATATATCAACACTCTAGCAATAGCACAAATAATTAGTGGAAGTACTAGTTCAGATTGTAATTTAGGTAAGGATTTTTCTCCTGACCGACCAATAACTCGTGCTGAAGCGATTAAAATTCTATTAAATCTCTATCGTATTACTCCAGGTGGTACTCAAAACTTTCAAGATGTCAGCAGTGAGCTTTGGTACAGCAGCTATATTGCTGCTGCAGTACAAACAGGATTAGTCAGTGGTTACACTGATGGCACTTTTAAACCCAACAACAATCTTACTCGTGCAGAAATGAGTAAAGTTTTAGTACGAGTAATTGACCATCACAACGGCAGTGATGATGATTCAGCGCAACCAGATTCAGAGGCCACACCCACTTCCACTCCAAGATCCACAAGCACACCGACGGTGAGCATTACGACTACTACTCACACCAATACCGCCATTCGTGCTGGATCAGTGAGGATCTATGCATTGGGGGATAGTCTCACAGCGGGTGATCGAGATGAAACCGATAGTCAAGGATATACCAGTAGATTACTAACCAAGATAAATACTGTCCGAGCAGGTTCACAGATGCAAAACCTTGGAGTATCAGGAGTAGATTCCAGTACTTTAGTCAGCGACCAATTACCACAAGCAATTAGTGCCCACCCCGATATTGTCACTGTCCTAATCGGCAGCAATGATATGTGGCAGGATGGTTGGAATGACACCGACTCTTCCGCAGGGACTATCGCAAATTATCGAGAAAATATGGATACTATTCTCTCCCATCTCCACAATGCCGGTATCAAAGTTTATGTTGGATTAGTAGATGATCAGAGCTTGCGTCCAGTTGCTCAAGGTAACGGCATGGGATTAAACAATACTCAAAGAGCAAGAATGTCGCGTATTGCCACAGCCTTCAATCAAATCATCCGAGAAAAAGCAGCACAGCATAATGCTACTGTTGTTGATTTCTATAGCACAACAATCTTTACCAATACAGCGACACTTTCTGATGATGGCAATCACCCCAATGCAGCAGGCTATGAGGCAATGGCAAATATTTGGTTTACCGCTATGCGTAATGACCTGTAAATTAATCAATCAAGCAAATGAGCTCTCAGTTTTGGACAAAAACTAGTATTAGTATCGGAACTATCATCCTTGATCAAAGTAGCAAATATTTGGTTACAACCAACGATTGGCCGTATCTCTACAATGACGGCATCGCTTTCAGCTTGCCACTTAGCAATACTATAGCCATGATTGTTAGTATCCTGTTAGTCATCATCCTGATACGATTCGGTAATACGCTCTATCAAGGCACATGGAAGCGAATCTTTAATGCCAGCTTGGGTCTGGTAATTGGCGGTGCCATTGGCAATATTATTGACCGGCTGCATGCTCCAGGTGTGATCGATTTTATTAAGTTGCCCTACTGGCCTACATTCAATCTAGCAGACATCGCTGTTTGCAGTGGAATTGGAATCTTATTGGTTTTACTTTATCTAGATTCGAAACAGCAAGTTTGACTTGATATTGACAGCAAAACTACCTATACTCGCATCGAACTTTATTAACTATTCTTTTGTGTTACGTATTCGTCTTGCCCGTGTCGGCCGTCCTAATCAACCTCGTTATCGTATCGTAATTTCTGAGCATACTGAACCAATTAAAAGCAATTATTTGGAGATTATTGGTAATTACGCTCCTACTGAAAAGCCTAAAAAGCTAGCTATCGACCTTGATCGCTATAGCTATTGGATGAGTAAGGGGGCACAACCAACCAAAACCGTATCTGATTTAGTTAAGCGCGTTTCTTAACAAGCTTTACCATGACTGGTGACGAAAAAGTATCTGCGGATCTAGCCTTCCTCGAATACATTCTCAAAGCAATAGTTGATTTCCCCGAACAAGTACATGTGACTCGCAGTATCGATGAACTTGGGGTTTTACTGACAGTTGAATTAGCAGCAGCAGATATGGGAACTGTCATTGGCAAAAATGGGCAAACAGCCAATGCCTTACGTATGTTATTACGAGTGATCGGTGCCAAAACTAGTGCCCATATCAATATGAAAATTATTGACAAGGCTCGTCCTGGTGTAGAATTAGAAGAAAACAGCTCTACACTTAATTAAATTTTATGTGGAATTATCTTGTACAAGTCGGTAGCACAACAGCAGCCACCACCAGTGCTGGAGTTGATTTAGCGGTTTCTGATGGTGGATATAGTATTTTGGAATTGATTAACAAAGGTATTGCTTTAGTAATCCTAGCGGCAGGATTTCTCTCAATTGTGTTTATGCTCTGGGGTGGTATCCGCTTCATTATTTCAGGAGGCAAAGAAGATAAAGTAAAAAGTGCCGTACACAGTATTCGCTATGCATTGATTGGTCTCATTGTAACGATCCTTTCAATTACTGTGATCAACTTAGTGGGCCGGGTATTTAATTTACAATTGGTAAACTATCTCAACTTTGACGCCATTATTGAGACTATCAATGGACTCTTTAGTGCCGGCAGCACCACGCTTCGTTAATCATTCTCACTTTTACCATTTATGTGGCATTATTTATTAGCATTAGGATCATCACCAAGTTCAGCTCCTAGCAGTTCAACTGGCATTCTTCCTAGCAATGCACTTTCTTCAATTCCAGGTATTCAGCCAATCACAACAGTAGAAACGGGTACATTGATTAATCAAATTATTGCTTACGCTATTATTTTGGCAGGATTTTTATCCGTGGTATTTATGCTCTGGGGTGGTATTCAATTCATCATTTCCGGAGGCAAAGAAGACAAAGTCAAAACTGCAACAGGAACGATTCGCTACGCAATTATTGGCTTAGTAGTAACTATCCTCGCTGTCAGTGTCATCAACTTAATTGGCAGAGTATTCAATTTAGACTTGGTTAATTATGTGAATTTTGACCATATTCTTGAATTAATCAACAATTTAGTTAACTTTCGCCTCAACTAATGGCTGATTCTTCTTCATTTGATATCGTTTCTGAATACAACGAACAAGAACTAACTAATGCACTCGATCAAGCGCGACGTGAATTTGCGACACGCTTTGATTTCAAAGGAGTACTAGTAGAAATCACACATGAAAAAGATGAACTCAAAGTTACCACTGCCGATGAGTTTAAACTCAACTCGGTTATTGAAGTTCTCCAACAAAAACTAGTAAAACGGGGAATCTCACTCAAAACCCTCGACCTAAGTAAAAAAACTGAACCAGCTCAGAATGCTCATGTGAGAAAAATAATCCCTCTCAAAAAAGGCTTAAAACAAGAAATTGCTAAAAAGATTACCGCGTTACTCCGAGATAAGTTCCCCAAAAGCAAAGGACAAATCATGGGAGAATCAGTACGAGTGAGTTCAAAGAGCAAAGACGAGCTACAAGAAATTATTAATTTTCTTCGCTCTCAAGAAGAGAGCTTGGATACAGCATTACAATTCAATAACTACCGCTAACATGAAGCTCACTTCATTGGTTACACTTGCTGTTCTTACTACTAGTCTAAGTGGCTGTGGACAATCATCGATCACTATGACCAATGGCAC
>CAZXKW010000031.1:0-4247 GCA_964641565.1 uncultured Candidatus Peribacteria bacterium | reverse complement strand
CCCAGTTGACCTGTCTCACTGGCACCTGGAACCAAACTACAGCAGACCTACAGAATCAGTACGATCAGATCATTCCAGCCAATATCAAAGCTACAGTAAGCTCTGGCACAACCGCATTCACCTTCAACGCAGACAATACCTTTGTCCAACAAATCAGTAATGTAAAAGTACAAAGTTCAGTAGCAGGACCAGGACTAGATCCAGAAGTAGCTAAGAACTTAACCATGGAAATCAGTATGAATGGCAGTATCAAAGGACAATATAGTGCCGATACCACCAATACGATCTATTTAGATAATATTGATGCTAGCAATCTGACTAGCAGTACAACGATGAACGGAGAACCCATGATGAATAGTCAAAGCATGGGTATGATGCCTGGAGCTCGCACTAAAGTATCTGCGACATGTTCTGGCAATCAGTTAACATTGAATTATCACGTAGCAGAGCGCATAATCACGCTTCATTTAAGCAGATAGTTTTTGTGCCCGAATATAAAGGTAATAGGTGAAAATGAATAAGTACACCCCTCAACTTTTTACTTTTTATTACTAGCTATTAATTCGGTCGCCAATTAAAATTCCTGTGTACAAAAAAAGCTTTCTCCTATCAAAGAAGAAAGCTTTTTTATTAACTAACTAGCTAACGAAAAACTACTTAAGTTCAACAGTAGCTCCGACTGCCTCAAGTTTCTTTTTGAGCTCTTCACCTTCCTCAGGTTTAACATTTTCCTTAACTGGTTTTGGAGCAGCATCAACCAATCCTTTAGCCTCAGCAAGACCGAGACCAGTAATCTCACGGATTACTTTGATTACATTGATCTTTTGAGCACCAGCAGAAGCAAGTACGACATTAACAGTGCTCTTCTCTTCAGCAGCACCACCTGCAGCACCACCACCAGCTCCTGGCATAGCAGCCATCATCATTGGAGCAGCAGCACTAACACCAAACTTTTCTTCCATAACCTTCACAAGATCAGCCAACTCTACGATAGAGAGCTTCTCTACAAGATCAAGAATTTTTTGTGCATCAGCACCTAAAGTAACATCTGACATAAAATAAAATTAAATAAATAGTGAATAATTAGGCTGGCTTCTTTTCAGAATAAGCCTGAAGAACACGAACGAAACCAGAAATTGGGTTCTGAAGTGATCCGACGAAACCACGTAAAGGTGACAACATAGTACCAACCAACTTTGCCAAAAGCTCTTCGCGGCTTGGAAGACTCGCTAGAGTATTGACTGTATTAGCATCGACCATCTTGTTCTCAATGATACCAGCAACAATTTTGAGTTTATCAAATTGCTTGGTCTGACCTTTGACCATCTTTGCCAAAGAAACTTCATCAGCATATCCGAAAATAATACCGATTGAGCCTTCTAGCACAGAATCATCGAAGCCATCTACTTTGGCATTTTGAGCCATGAGACGCATCAAGGTCTTCTTAGCAACCTGGTAATCTACGTCGCTAGTTTTGAGAAACTTACGTAGCTTTACCGTATCATCTACAGTCATTCCTTGGAAATTGACGAAAATAGCAGCTTTGCTCTTCTGGAAATTTCCTTCGAGCTTGGCCAATATTTCCGACTTTTTTGCTTTGGAAACAGCCATAAATGGGTAAATAAAAAAAGAAACTTTGTATCGGAGAGACACAAAGCAGTAATAGTTTGATGAAAACAACTCTGAATGTATGTCTCAGCGGGACTTAATTGTTGGCAAAAACCAACATGCCTGCTATCTACGACATTAATAAGCTATCACTGTTATGAAGCATGTGTCAAATGTAAGCAGTGGAGCTTTCACCCACTACCTAAAACTAGACTAATCACACAAAAGATGTAAAGATATATAAAGTAATAGATTTTATGCCATCTACTTACAAAAACGTGGTACGTGTAGATTTTCGCAAAGGAACTAGAGTTGTTAATAACGATACTGTGCACCCATTAGAAGACCTGGCACAAAAGATCTCAGCTCATTTAGTCGGGAGAAATGAAATTAGTACCATTTTAGATTCCGTCGCAGCAGGAATCCGCAGTGCACCACTACCAGAGACTCCCAAAGGTAAAGGAAGTAATTTTCGGGAAAGGATTGCAGTAAGCATATGTCGAGCTAGCGCAAGACACCCGCAACAAGGGGCAAACATAAGCCTCACCGACAATAAAGCTGATGAAGTTTTAAGCTTAGATGAGGCTCAATCTTTGAGAGAAGTTCGCTCACATTATCGCACAATGTTGGCCACTGCTTGCTTAACACCCAACGCCATACCCGACGCTAGAACAATAACTGAAACAATCAACGACTTGAAAACACACTGGATTGACGCAAGAAGTCAGTTACTAGCCTCTGAAGAATTTAGTATTCTATCAAGGTACCTCCCACCAGAGCACCTAAAAAGACTGGTACCTGAGTTACTTATCGAAGGTGACCCTACTAGCTTCGTTGAAGATCTATGTCAGACATATGCTTATTACAAGCATGTCAGTGATCACCTCCCCAAAACACAACAGTACCAAAATGAGCTATTAGCATTTCAAAAAGAACTAAATACCTTTGCACGACGCTTACCAACGGTAGTATTTGACGGATCACCTCCAAAACAAATACAAGCGATTCAAAAAAAATTAAAGCAGATTAAAGCAGCACTAAAGAGCATTGCTCAGGATATCACTCCCGATGCCGTGCCAGGAAATTTTGCAAATCTTACTAATGCTCGTCAGGTTAATGCAAAAATCCGTACCGAAACTAGAGAAAGTATTGACCAAGAAGCAGCAGCCTTAATCACACATGCTGCTGGGCTAGTCAACCGGATTGAAGCTGACTTTCTTCATTCAACGGCTCTTTACATCAAGCTAAAAACCTGGCCACCAGAAATCGAAGAAGCATTGATAGTGTATTTAGCAGAAAAATACAGGCTATCTGGACCAGTGAGGGCTAAGCTAGCAAAAGCCCTCACTAAGACACCAGTCACACGTTAACGTTGAGTACGTTTGCGAGCGTTGTGATCAAGCACCATCTTGCGAATACGAATATTCTCAGGAGTAATTTCGACCAACTCATCATCACTAATATACTCCAGAGCTTGTTCTAGACTCATTACTTTTGCAGGAGTCAAAATAATATTCTCATCACTTCCTGCAGCACGCATATTGGTCAGTTTCTTTTCTCGACAAGCATTTACTTCCATATCAAGATTTTTAGCACTTTGACCAATCACCATACCAGCATACACTTGTACATTACCACCGATAAAGAGCTCTCCTCTTTCTTGAATAGCAAACAATGCATACGGTCTAGTCTCACCAGTTTCGAAAGCAATTAAAGAACCATGTGGTTGAGATTGAATTTCACCTGCAAAAGGACGATAACCAAGCAGAATACTATTCATAATTCCTTGGCCCTTAGTATCAGTCAAAAATTCGCTACGGAAACCAATGAATCCACGAGTAGGAATAACAAATACCATAATATTACGGTCACCTTCCATTTGCATATCCGTCATTTCTGCTTTTCTCTTACCCATTTTTTCAATAATAGTACCCGCGAATTCTTTTGGTACTTCACAAGTAATTTCTTCATATGGTTCCATTTTCACGCCATTTTCTTCTTTGAAAATTACTTCTGGCTTAGCTACCTGAAGCTCATAACTCTCACGGCGCATGGTTTCCAATAAAATAGACAAGTGTAGTTCACCACGTCCAGAGACAATCCATTGATCAGCTGAAGCAGCATCCTCTACACGAAGCGCCATGTCAGTCATCAGCTCACGATTGAGTCGCTCGCGAATTTGACGAGTAGTAACATAATCGCCTTCTTTACCAGCAAAAGGACTGGTGTTTACAGAGAACACCATTTTTACAGTTGGCTCTTCAACAGCAATAATTGGCAACGCTTCTGGTTGATCCTTGTCAGCAATTGTGTCACCGATCTTAAGATTTTCCAGACCAGAAATAACAACGATATCCCCTGCCATTACTTGATCAGCAGATTGCAAAGCCATACCTTCATATACCAACAATTCTGCAACCCTCGCCTTTTTCTGGGTACCATCACGCATCATATGCAAAACATCTTGCCCCTTCTTTACTTGGCCACGATACAACTTACAAATACCAAGTTGGCCTTTATAATTATCGTACTTAAGAGCAAATACCAAAGCTTGCAAAGGACCACTTGAATCACGAGTACCTTCAGGAACATTCGCCAAAATAGTATCCAGCAGTGGAGTAATATCTTTCATCGTACTG
>CAZXKW010000030.1:0-9345 GCA_964641565.1 uncultured Candidatus Peribacteria bacterium | reverse complement strand
TATGTAGCTAGGGCCGATGGTGTAGTCAGACCAGTTAAACGCACATGCAAAACTTCATCCGGTTTGATTTCCGTGGTAGTTACCACCAAACCGTCTTCGATTGTACACCCCAAGTTATAATCACCCGAATGATCACTGATAATCTCCACACCAATTGCATACATACATGTCCAACCAGTTGCTAAACTAGTAGGGAAATGTTCCTCTAAAACAAAATCGTTAACATTGACCAAACTAGTATTGGCTACATCGATGTAGTAGGTAATTGCTTGCCCCTGAAACACTTGAGGACCAGTACCTGCATCTGAACTTTCACTGCCTCCGGCAATACTAACTGATTTTCTAATATCTACAGATGGCGTAGGTGAAACACCGACAACTTCAGCACTAGCGGTATTGTCATTACTATCTGGGTCCAATTTTGCACTAGCAGTTATATTGATTGTATTGGTATGTACACCCGAATCAGTTACTTCTACAACAATAGTCCGCAATGCTACTGACCCATTGAGTAGAGACCCAACCGTCCAATTCCCTGTACCTGGATCATAACTTCCATCGCCCGTACTACTCACAAAGGTCAACCCAGCTGGTAACAAGTCATTAACTATGACTCCACTAGTTGCTGCAGGACCTTGATTTTCAATACCAATTGTAAACGTTACTTGAGTACCAATATCTACACTGGGTTCATTAACTCCTTTGCTTACTCTTAAATCAGCCATATTATTGATAACACCCGCATTTACAGCACTCACATCCTGACCAGAAGCCAAAAGAATTGGATCTGAATAAGCTGTATCTGTATAGAAGTCACTATCATTAGATTGATTCGATCCACCGATATGATAGGTAGCCAAGGCAAAACCAGTTGGCAAGGTCAATCTCACCTGATAGTTACCGGCAATGAGATTGTTGAACTGATAATTACCACTATTATCACTGAGTGTTAACGAATCAATATCAACTCCAAGGTTAACTTCATGTAAAGTAACGGTGACATCATTCATCCCCGCCTCTCCGTCATTGAGTGAGTTGTAATTAAAATCCTGAAAAACATTTCCAGATATACTGCCAGCATTGAAGAAACCGGCATCAACATTAGCTAGTGTCTGAGCAAAAACTAGCGCCATATCTACAGTAGTACCAAGCGCAGAAATGTCACTGTCCAAACTCTCTGAACCAACTACATTTTGTAATGTAGCCACAGATCCATTGGGAGCAATAAAGTAAACGCGATATGTTTGTGGTATCAAACCAGTAAAACTGTAAGCACCAGTACTAGGAGCACTGGTAGTTGTTGCCAAAATACTATCTGAAGTATTACGCAATTGTACTGTAATTCCACCCAGGTTGGCATCAACGCTATTGTTAAATACGCCATCATTATCTGCATCATCAAAGACTCTTCCAGAAATAGTAGCAGGTGAGAAATAACCTATTGCACCAGCGGTTACATTTCCTGAAGTAGCTGTGAGAGTTTGATTAACATTACCTGTTGTAGGCGTATACCCTCCCACGGCAACAACATCAAGATAATATTGTGTACCACTGCTAATCACCACATTACCAACTGTATTACTGCTATTGAATGTATAGCTACCGTTACTTGCACTGGTGGTGGTAGCAAAAAGTGTCGTACGTCCACTATCTGAATAGAGCCTAACGGTTCTTACTAAACCCGGCTCTGCATTATTTACCCCATTATTATTAGTATCTTGGAAAACGACTCCAGAGATAGTGGGCTCTGCAAGAATACTGAAACTAAAATCTTGGAGATCATCCTCACTGACAAAGGCAAGCACTCCAGGAATTGAGTCGATGTCACCAGTAGTACTCACTGGCGAAGTAGTTGGTATTGCAGGAATTCCCATACTGATGATCTCCGCTCTACTTGATTGGCCACTAATAGATCCCATCAGATACGTAATATCTAATGTCTCAGTGTCACCTGCTGCCAAAGTAGGGATACTCCACGTTCCACTGGCATATGTGCCGGCTGATGCCACTGGCAAACCAGAAATAGTCGCATTAGTTGGAGCAGTAATTGCAACATCTATACTACCTGCATCAACCGTACTACTTTGATTGACAATGCTATAACGAAAAGTAGCCGTCGTGGTAGTAACAAATGTCGATCCCGAAGGAGTACTAGTAATCGGCAATAAAGCCAAATCGGTCTGATTATTGATACCAAATTGATGGCCATTATTACTAAAGCTTTGCGCAACGCGAAGATTGGTAATAGTTGCTGGCGTTGTAGTCAGATGATAGCCAACAGGAACTGAGATACTAATCGAATAGGTACTCGACAAGGGAGCACTCACCAGATCATTTGCTGGTACATCAAGAGCAAAATCGCCAAATGTCGTTGTAAGGTTAGAAGTGGTAAATACACCATCAGTAATAGTCACAGAGATATTACTAGCACCATGATCACTGGCCCCATCATAGATACCATTTTCTGCTTGGGTAGGCGCAGTTGTAGTTCCATTATCATAAAAGACAAGACCCGAAATCTGACCAGTAGAAGTAGTCACATAGCGATTCACTGGACCGTCAGTTGAAAGTGACTGAGCTCCTCAGAACAAGCCTTCAATAGCTGCAGCATTAGCATGAGACCCCCCAGAAGGATAATGAACCATCACGCCAGTCATACGGAAATAGACAGTCTCTGCCGGATTAATATCTGACGGACCTTGATACCTATAAGTATTCCCTGATGGAGTAATAAAACAACTAGGTGCACCGATGAAACTTAAGCTCGATCGCAAAGTGCCCCGAGGAGCTACTACATAGTAACAAGGTGTCGCGGTTGGATCCATGGTGGTAACCGAGATCGCATCATAAGTCACTGAAAACGTTGGAAAACTGATCGAAGTAGTATCGCTATTATTGATAAAATCAACATCATAACCAATAGTAGTATTCGGCAGGATACGTAAACCAGGTGCTGTATTAGTAGCGTCAGTAGCACCAAAACTGCTCACACTTTCCACTACCATACTGACAGTCTCAGCTGCTTGAATCTTTGGAGTTGGTTGTATTACTACAAAAGAATTGAGTACCAAACCAATACTTAACAATAGCCCAACTACAGGCCTAGATTTTTTTATTAACATGCTCATGATTTTTATTTTTGTTTCTTCTCATTCTATCACAATTAAACTAGTGATAAAAGAAAAAAGAGGCAGAATATATTAATATCATCCAACCTCTCTATTATGAATACGTTTTTCAGGTCACTTTAAAACGGAATATCCTCAATCTGAATTGGCTCTCCTGTAGGCATAGATTGAATACCACTACCAGTATTCATTGGCACCTGAGGAGCTGCTGAAGGAACATTCATATTCAGTGGAGCAGGACTACTCTCACCTTCTTTGCGAGCTGACAACAATACTAAATCATCACCAATGATTTCCGTACGATATTTTTTCGCACCATCCTGACTCTCCCAACTACGAGTCTTGAGATAGCCGCGGATATACACCTTTCCACCTTTACGGAGATACTGAGAAGCGATATCAGCTAAACCTCTCCACAATACAACATTGTGAAATTCTGTCTCTTCTTGTAATTGACCGTTTTGATCTTTCCAAGAGCGATTAGTAGCGATGGTAATCGTAGCCACAGAAGCCCCTGAAGGGATTTGCTTCACCTCAGGATCTTGAGTCAAGTTACCAATTAATTGCACCATATTAAGTGAACGAGCCATATGTTTTTTAAGTTAAAAAATAAAGGTGCTAATGAAAAATTTTATTTGAATGACATTCTTACTTTTTCATTATTCATGTTTCATTCATTTGATCAATAGAACTTTCTGAAAGATCTCTTATGCCCTGATCAAACCCATGACATCTTTACGATGCCAGAGATAGACTGCTCCACCAATAACGAGGAATGAGAAGCTAAGACTGAGTGCACGATTGCGGCTATTAACTGGTGCCTGCTCAGTCTGGGCTTTAGTTATCTGTTGATCTAATTTATTCAAAGCGATTTCTGCACGTTCCACTGCTACAGGCATAGTGATAGTAGTATATTTAGCACTCAATTCATCCTGTAAGCCATATCGAAGTGAGTAAGTATCGTAATGTGGTGGCAAAACATATTGCTCTAAACCAACATTGATCACCCCAATTCCTCCGATTATAAATGCGACTAAACTTAGATAAGCTGTGAGAAACAGGTATGAGTACCTAATACTGCCCGCATTGGTATCTACAGATTCAGTATTTGGAATTGGCTTGAGAATTTTTCGGCGATAAAGAATAAATACTGGCAGACATACAAGTAAGAGCGGTATAGACCACGCTAGCTGATCTCTCCAATTTTGAGTAAAAGCCAATGCGTCGACACGCGAATCAATAACCTCTTGTTTTTGGATCAAGAAATCTTCTACTCCAGGATCATATTGCACCCCATAAAGATTGAACGGTCTTGCATAATCATTGTCAACTTGAGTGGGAAATACCACAGTATTGAGAAGAGTATTAAACAAGACAATTGCTGTCACCACTGACACCAAAAGCATAGTAACCAAAATACCGTACAAATAGAGATTACGTAGTACAGTCAAAGCCCGATCACGAGCAAAAAGCAGGACCAAACCTACGAGAATAACACACACAAAAGAAATAGGAATAAGAATCCACGATACCGATTCGATCATGAAGTTGGTCATTGGAGGAGTGAGTAAGTCATATGAGAAGGTATCACAATTCCCATTAAATCTAAAAGGGTGGGGGCAACATTGATTAAACTTCCAGATTGCAAGCTTTTACCATGCAATTTGTCTACAAGTATCGGATTGTAATTTACAATATAAAAAGGTACTTGGTTGGCAGTATGTGAGCCGTGCTTTCCGCCAGACTCAGTTAACATTTGTTCACAATTACCATGATCCGCAGTAATGCACATAAACCCTTGTTTTTTCTGCAAAGTTTGGTCAATTCGGTTCAGAGCTTCATCAACAGCTTGCACGGCAATCTTAGTCGCCTCCAAGTTAGCTGTATGCGCCACCATATCGGCATTGGCAAAGTTGGCGATAATCACATCATATTGTTCAGATTCCAAAGCCTCAATGATGGTGTCAGTAATTTTAGCAGCTTGCATTTGAGGAGCTAAATCATATGTAGCGACTTTGTCGGAAGGTATCAGTTTTTTGGTTTCACCAGGATATTCAACTTCTTGATATCCATCCAATATTTTTGTGATATAAGCCCACTTCTCTGTCTCTGCCACTCTCAACTGCCTAGCTCCAGCATCAGCTAAAATCTTCCCGAGTGGCTCGCTAATATGCTCCTGACCAAAAGCTACAGGTGTTTTGATCTCATCATAATAAGCTGTAGTAGCTACAAAATTGATGGGCATGAATACTCTTTCGAAATGGGGAAACACTGGCTCCGTTAATGCCTGGGTCAATTCCACTGCCCTATCTACACGGAAATTCCAGAAAATCACACCATCACCTGCTTGCATCGTAGCCTCAGGCACAAAACTAGTAGGCGGAATAAATTCATCTGTTGCAGGCAAATCACCATTCGTACCAGAATAGTAATGTTCAAGAAATTGGTGAATATCAGCGGCCACACCAGCCTGACCTTCTCTGTACATTCGATATACTCGCTCTACCCGTTCCCAGCGTTGATCACGATCCATGGCATAATAACGCCCAACCAAGGTCGCAATTGTACCAACACCTTGCTGCTTGATACATTCTTCTAATTGGCTAACAAACTTAGGCAGTTCAGTAGGCAAAGTATCTCGACCATCAGCAATAATATGAATCATCACTTGGGGCAATTGCTTGATTTTAGCCAAAGCCAGTAATTGATAGGCCAGTTCAGCATAAGCATGGACTCCCCGATCTGAAAGTAAACCAACTAAGTGCAACGTTTTGTTATTTTGATGACAATAATCCATCACCTCATTATAAGCTGGATTGGTCAACACAGCCTGATTAGCAAGAGCATCTTTGATTTGATTCTGAGGGAATACCACTGGCTGCCCAGCGCCAATCATCAAATGGCCCATTTCTGAACTCCCTTGATGACCTGGAGGTAACCCCACTCCTTCACCAGCAGCATCTAGCTTGGTAAAAAAATCATCTTTACGAAACCGTTTCATAGCTGGTAAATCAACTAAACTCAAAACATTACCAGGCCCAGGAGAAGCAATTCCCCAACCATCGAGAATGAGTAATAATGCGGGATGAATCATGGGAATTGAAAGTTGAGAGTTGAGAGTGGAAAGTTGCCCCGAAGGGGTCCCGTTGGGAAGAGTTTCTTTTAGCTAGGAGGTCCGACACATACGGACAGTCAATTTATTCTGAACGAAACGCAGTAGAGCTGAAGGATTCGACCGACATACAGTTCAAGTGAATTATAATGCCGGAAGCCTGAATTTAGAATTTAGATTTTAGATTCTAGAATTCAGAGTTAATCAAACTCTTTGTTCCAACCAAATCAGCCTATTATATTTCGCCAATCTCTCGCTTCGGCTACATGAGCCCGTTTTGATATAAGGTGATCCTACAGCGTAGGCGATATCAGCGATCGTGGTATCTTCGGTCTCACCACTTCGATGAGAAATAATCGTACGCCAACCGTACTGATTAGCCAATTTGATAGCATTCATCGTCTGAGTAATAGTACCAATTTGATTCGGCTTCACAATCATAGCTGAAACTAATTTTTGATTCTGAACCAATTCCATTCTTTGCACATTAGTAACGGTCAAATCATCGCCAACGATTTGTACTTGTTGACCAATTCGTTCTTGCAGAAGCTTCCAAGCTGCAAAGTCATCCTCGGCAAAAGGATCTTCAATCGAAATAATTGGAGATTTCTTAACTAAACTTTCATAAAAATCCACCATAGTAGCAGCATCCATAGCCATACCCTCTAAATGATACTTACCTTCACGGTAAACTTCAGTGGCCGCTACATCCAAAGCAAGTTTAATATCATCGCCGAATCGGTATCCAGCACTGTCACAAGCTTCAGCAATCAAATCAAAAGCCTCACTGGCATGCTCAATTACTGGAGCAAATCCACCCTCATCCCCCACCAAGGTAGAAAAGTGTCGCTTGATCATGACTTTCTTCAGAGCAGAAAAAATCTCAGCACCAATCATAATCTTTTTAGTGCTACTATCTCCAATTAAGGGCACTATCATAATTTCTTGAATAGCTAGCCCTGATGAGGCATGTTTGCCACCATTGATTACATTAATCATGGGAGTCACGACAGGTTTTGCACCTTCGAAACCGAATTCATTTCTGAGAGCAGCATAAGGTTCAAAACCATGAACCAATGATGCTATTCGCAAAAAAGCAATTGAAGCAGCGATTGCTAAATTACCTCCTATATTTTGAAAATTGGCAGAACCATCAGTTTCAATTAGCCATTGGTCAAAACTAACACATCCTTCCCAGTCTTTTTCACAAATAGATTGAGCTAATTTCTCATTAAAGAAATTTACTGCCTTGTCTACGCTCTTACCTGCAAAGGCTTGCTCTCCATCTCTCCATTCATATGCTTCATGTGAACCAGTTGAAGCTCCACTTGGAGACATACCCACCGCATACTGCCCATCAGCCTGCAAATAAACTGCAACGGTAGGCACTCCTCGGGAGTCCAAAACCGCATATGCTTTCGCCTGAGTAATTTTCATAAATTTAATCCAATGACGCAAATAAACTAAGCCCATTACTAGATAGTTACAATAGTCTGTTCTTTTTTCCCGAAAGTCGCGACACTCACCTTGTGATCCAATCGAAATCTTCTTATTGTCAGCATAGAATTAACTTGATCACCATGGGACACCTCAACGTTGAAATCAAAGCTAGATGCCACAATCATGCGTCAATAAGACAGATACTCTCAGCCCAAAATGCTGTTTATAAAGGAACCGATCACCAAGTCGACACCTACTTCGTAGTCCCCAACGGCAGATTGAAACTACGCGAAGGAAATATTGAAAATTACTTAATTCATTACCAAAGATCCAATCAAGAAGGCCCGAAAGAATCACATGTGACATTATTCCAAAGTCCTGCCGACCCAGCTTTAAAAGAGGTACTCACAAAAGCATTAACTACGTTAGCAATAGTAGATAAACAAAGAGAAATTTACTTTGTAGATAATGTAAAATTCCACCTAGACACCGTACACAATCTAGGTACATTTGTTGAAATTGAAGCAATTGACATCGATGGTACACTTGGAAAAGAAAAGCTGCAGGAACAATGCAGCCACTATTTAAAATTATTCGCAATCAAGGAAAATGACTTAATTGCAGAATCATATAGTGATATGGTGCTCAAAGAAATTAAATAAACTCTAACCTCCAGGTCATTATTCGTTATTTGTTATTATTTATTTGTCCGAGCTCGCTAAAGGAAGCTATTAGGAATAAGGAAGGAATAACTAATCACGAATAACAAATGAGACTCGCCCGCTTACGCGAGCTCGTGGTGCACCCGAGAGGAATTGAACCTCTATCTAAACCTTCGGAGGGTCTCATTCTATCCGTTGAACTACGGGTACAAGCAACAGCGATCATAGATTAATCATTGTTAACTCTCAACTTTCCACTCTCCACTTTCAACTTTTTAAGTAATGTTTTCTCTCTTCCCACCACATCAACGATTAGCAATTGTCGACTTAGAAACTACTGGTCTCAATTTTAATCGTGATCAAATCACCGAAGTGGGGGTAATTATTATCAATAATGGTCAGATAGAGCAGAAATTTCATAGCTTGGTCAATCCGCGCTGCGCAGTCCCACCTTTCATTACCCAACTCACTGGTATCACCAATGAAGAGCTCAAGAATGCTCCGCTATTTGAAGACATCAGCAAAGACCTCTTCGCTTTATTACAAGGCAGTTTATTCATCGCGCACAATGCCAAATTTGACTACAGCTTCCTCCAACAAGCATTTGAACGTGTCAATCTCAACCTCAATCTCGATTTACTGTGCACCGTGCAATTTGCCCGAGCGATATTCCCTCAATATCACAAACATTCTTTAGAAAGCTGGATCCCTCGCCTTGGCATTTCTCCTGAGCGTAGGCACCGGGCTATCGATGACGCTCAAGTGGTAGTACATTTACTTGAACATATCGAGACGAATATTCACCCTGAGACTATTCAGAGCACCTGGGGAATGTTTAGTAGAAAAGCTAGCCATCCTCCACTACTTAGTGCAGAAAAAATTAATGCTCTACCAGAATCACCAGGTGTCTACATCTTCGAAGACCAACAAGGAAATCCACTCTATATCGGCAAAAGCATCAATATCAAACATCGAGTATCTAGTCATTTCTATCAAGTAGGTC
>CAZXKW010000029.1:1444-9445 GCA_964641565.1 uncultured Candidatus Peribacteria bacterium | reverse complement strand
GTGTGAGGATGTATGAAGGTAAAGAAGGCTTAAAAGAAGTTTTGCAGATGTTGCTCGCTAGTGAAGATGCGGTGTGTATCTATGGTGATGGTGATGCTTTCAAAAAGGCAATTCCTGGTTGGACTGAATATTACTCTACTGAGCGTGCTAACCGTGCTATTCGATCCCGGCTGCTCTTGAAAGCAAGCCCTGAGGTAATGGCTTCAGCTCAGGTGCTTACTACTCGGCAGAGTGCCAAAGCTCATTTTTCCACAATACGAGTTTTGCCATCGGCTTTGGGTGTTGTGGGCGGATTTGATGTTGTTGGCGACAAACTTGTGCTTTATTCGTTTGAAGAGACTGTGGTCGCTGTGGTGATTGAAAGTAAGCTTATTAGTCAGATGATGATGGGGGTCTTTAATATGCTGTGGACATTAGCTGAGCCTTATCAAAAGACATTACTGAAGTAGCTTGCTGTTAAAAATTAACAACAGTTTTTTATCTTATTTGTGCTGCTTTTAGTGTTTTTGTTTTTCTGTTTTAGATTAAAGACAGTTCTTTGGTTAGAGTTTGTATAAATTGTAGGTGGTATTATAAAAACTTTTAACTACTTTTTATGCAGCAAAATCAGGAGCTTCATGCAGTTGCCAATTTCCTCTTCGAAATGGGAGTGTTGGCCAAGACGCCACGCAGTGCTTTTTACTTCCTAGGATCGGGGCAGCAAAGTATAGCTGAACATTTGAATCGCACTGTCTACATTGGTTTCGCTTTAGCCAAGCTGGCTGGCAATGTTGATTGTGCAAAAGTATGCCTGATGTCTCTATTTCATGATGCAGCAGAGGCTCGTACGAGTGATCTCAATTATGTACATCAACAATATTTAAAAGTCGATGAACATAGGGCTATCAATGATATGACTCAAAGATTACCTTTCGGTGAAGAAATAAGAGCTATATTGCAAGAATTTGAGCAACGTCAAAGTGCAGAGGCTGTTTTAGCCAAAGACGCAGATAATTTAGAGTGGATTATGTCACTCAAAGAACTATTGGACCTTGGTAATGATCGGGCAAAAGCAATGATTACTAATGCCAAACAGAGATTGCGTTCAGAACCAGCGCAGCAATTGGTGGAAATTATTTTAGAAACTAAATCGGATAATTGGTATCTAGAAAATACTGATGATCAGTGGTGGATTAATCGTAAAACAAACTGATACCTTGTTTGGATCTTAAAATTGGCAAGCTTGTTGGGTTGGTAGGTCCAAGCTGATGGGATCAGCAGTTAATAAATTAACTAATTTTTCTATAATCCCCTCCTTTAGGGCTTTTAAAGCTTTTTGACTTATCTCTTTTTCTTTAGCAGTTTTGAGTTCTTTTTCCCGTTGGTCTATTTCAGCTAACTCCTCGATGCAAATTGTGATTGTGAAGTAATTTTCTAATAGAGCGCTTAATTCACTTGTTTCTACAAATTTATCTGTTCCTCGTCGTTTTCTTTTTTCAGTTTTTTGTTCATTTAATCTTTGAACAAGCTTAAATTTTCTTTTGTTAGCTCTTTTGATCCAAATGCAATCCTTGCCTACTAAATAAGGAATATGTTTTAAAGCAGGGATGCTATCTAAGTATTCTGCAGCTGCTTCAATGGTGTCAAAATGTCTTATATTTGTATTTGCATGAGGTTTCGCAAACTGTTTATGAATATCATGGATCATTGCTGAGCCTAAGCTAACATTATCAATACTATTTCCTTTTATTCTACTGGTATGGGGATGGGTGATAAATGCTTTACCTTGAGGAGTAAGCTCAACTTGATTGGTTTCACGATTTCTGCGACCAATGACCAATCCTCTATTGGGACTCAATGGTGCGCTTAAACAAAGAAATTGTTCAGTGACACTCAGTACTGCATGTTGCTGTATCTGCACTTTTCCCAAACAATATAAATATGGGCAATGTGATCTGAGAAAGTCTTCTAATTCTGCGAAAGTTCCAAATTCTCTAAATGTCTTATAGTCACGAAGTTTTTTTGCTTGATGTTGAAAGTGGGCTAAAAGTGCTTGGCTGGCTGCATATTTAACTGTGGTAGGGGTGAACTCAGTGTCTTGAACTGTATGACGAATTATCTCTCTAATGACCGCTTCACCTTCTGCAGTGATAGCAGCGACGTTGTTTCCTTCTGTATCTGCTAGTATGTTGAGTCGAGCCCAAATAGCATCTATCCACTCATTGTTTGCGTCTGGTAGCCAAGTTGTTACACCCAATACATGAGCTGACTTATGAATTTTTGCCGGTGCTTCATGATCAAAAACTAAGGCCAACAAGCCTTGAGGTTTGCGTATAGTTCCTTGACGGTGGCGAGCTACTCTCTTGGGAAGTTCGCCAATTGGAGCAGCCTCTAGGGTTCGCCATACGGCAAGGTGTTTTCGAATGAAGTCTCTTAGATCAGTCAAACTTGCAAACTGGTTTTCATTTACCGTTTTGATGATGTCTTCTACTGATAAGTAGCTCGGTTCGGGTGTTCTTCCATCCACAAAATTTTCTAAGGATTCAACTGTGCAATATTTTTCTTTCACTCGTCAACTAAATTTCTTTGCCAAGCCTGGTTAGTATCGATGATATCAATTCCATATAGACAAGCAATTTCCTCCATGAGATAATGAATAGACCACAAAAACATGCAACAGAATATTTCACCTTGGATTGAGGAACTTAATCGCGATCGTATCCGCTCTGCTCTCCGTGCTCACATGACGGGCGAAGTGGCCGTGATCGGTGGTGGTATAGCCGGTATGACTACCGCTTATTATTTGCTGAAAGAAACGAAAAAGCACATAACTTTGCTCGAAGCAGATCAAATAGCACATGGTGCTTCTGGTCACAATGGTGGGCAGGCTGTGGATTATTTTGAAAGACCTTTTAGTGATATTGCTCGTGAGTTTGGGCTCAAAATGGCTGCCGCGGGGCAAATTGCTATTCAGAGTTCTTGGTCCTTGCTAAAAGATATCTTGCGTAAGACTAAGATTGCAGTACCTTTTGATACTTTCACTGGTTATGCGGGGTGTACCAATCTGGCTCAACTGGAGCAACATCTCAAAACAAAACTACTCAAGGCCAAGGGCGGTGTACGTGTCTATCCTACCTATGTTGCCAGCACAGCAGTGCTTCCCGCGCGTTTTTATAAAAAGTTTGGTCACTTATTTCAAATTGTTGCTGCAAAGAGGGTGTTAAATTTATTGGAAACAGAAAATACTGATTATATTGCGGCTTTATCTTCTCAAAAGGGCTGTCTCAATAGTGCTTTGTTCGTTGAGAAATTGGCTGAGTATTTACAGCGCAAGTATCCAGAGCGCTTTTTGCTACTGGAGCACACTCCGGTGAAGCATGTGCAATTGGGAAAAGATTTAGTTTGTTTACATACCGCACGTTATCAGTACTTATGTGAACAGGTAGTGCTTTGTACCAATGGTTTTGAGCATTTTAGTATTACTAGTGATCATGTGCCTGGCATGAATCGACGTTTTCATCGCATGATTACTGGTTTAGTTGGCTATATGGCTGGCTATGTAGAGCCACGCACCAATAAGCCTACTGCAATTAGTTACTTTCCTAAGAAAAGTGCTGGGCAAGCTGATGATCCGTATGTTTATCTGACGCGCAGAAATGTTGGTAAAAGTAAAAGTTTAGTGTGTATTGGGGGGCCCCAACGTTTATATGAAAGAGATACTCGCTACTCGCGTCATTATGCTTATTCTCAGAAAGCGACAAAAGAGATACAGAAATTTTTGAGAGAGACCTTACCTCATAAGTCACATCAACCGGAACAGTTTGATTATCACTGGCATGGCATCATGGGGTATACACCAAACAATCTACGCTGTATTGGACCAGATATTGCTGATACTCGCCTGCTCTACAACTTAGGGTGTAATGGTATTGGTTTATTGCCATCAATTTATGGAGCTCAAAAAGTGAGCTGGTTTGTACAAAACAAAAAGCTCCCTAAAAGCATTTTTGATGCCATTTATCAGTTTAGAGGCCATTATTTGCCAGAGTATCAATAGTTTTTTCTAACGAGAACGATTAAAAACAGCACAATTCCATGATTGTGTACCTGACCAATGATCGGCTATTGATCTGACATCAATCCCATATGTGCGACCAGAGATAGATTGTGGATGCGTATGAGCTGTGGATTGATAATTTAACACATCCCAGCCGGTGACATTTTCCATCATGTCAAAGAGGTCCTCGCCGATAGTAGCAAAAGGAATTGTTGGATCGTTGGCATAAGCACTTAAGACTGTTTTTGGTGATATTCGCAAAGAACATTTCTCAGTTACTGATCCCATTCCCTGGGAAGCATATTCTTTTGCTTTGAGAGGAGTTAGTTGTCCCCAATTTCGCATTCTTTGTGCTTCACTCATCATTTCTGATATGGTAGCAGTTTTTACTACTGGTTTAGTTTTGATGTCCGTAGTTGTCTTTATGACTAATATGCAGTTTTTATCATATGTTCTGAGCTGGCATGTTACCTTTTCTCCTGCGTTGAAATGTGCCACTCCTATTTGAAAGAGGAGTTCACGAATTTCCCTGGCGCCAGCACGTATTACATCACTAGGATGCGGGATCTCTACAGGTCTGATGGCTTTTGGTGCATTGATTTTTGCTCGATGTGTTGATTGTGGAGGTGCCTGGACTAGACTATTAAAAACACTGATTACGGCGCGGTCTAGTGGAGTTAACTCTCTTCGGATGTCTTGTTGAGCGGCTTTTTCGCGATCTTTAATTGTAGCAATTGCAGTTTCCACTAATTGTAAGTCCTCAGTGGATATAAGAAATTTTTTCTCACTGAATGCAGAACATCTGATGGTATTTGATGGCAAATCAACACTTTGTAAATGCGGGCCCTTATCATTAGGTTTTGCCAACAGATTATAATCTCTATTGTTATAAATTATTCGCACTGCTCTGCCATTTGCGTTGATGTTCTCGCATATTTGCGGCCACATTGAGCTGTCTATAGTGACAATCATCCATGAAAGATCAATGACAACCAGTGACGGTTCTTCGGGAATAGTATCTATCATAATATTGTGACCAATAAAATTTAGAATTTAAGTTAGCATGCTTTAGAAACAGCATCAATATAGAGTATACGTAGTGGCTGTTTAGAACATCCTGTTTTGCTTTCGACCTTGGCAGGATGATATGTATTTTTGTATTACTCAGATTAGCCATTCTTTTACTTGTATTGCAAATTATTTTATAACATACATGTTGGGTAAATAATCCTTATGGATCCACAAGAACGATATGAGGGGGCAATCATGGGACATGTTATTGCAGATGCTTTGGGGACTGCTCATACAATGAAAGAGCCTCGTGATATTCCAATTGAGTTGGAAATGGCAGAAAGTACTGATGCTGTTACCGGTCTCAGGGTAGCAAAAGGTCAGTTAAGCGATGATGGATCGCAGTTGATTTGTTTGGGCGAAAGTCTCATCACTAGAGGGTTTGATGCAGCAGATCAGTTTTTACGTTATCAACGCTGGCTCCGGCATGGCTATGCCACACCATTTGGCAAAGCTATTGGTTATGGAAATCGTACGGTTAGACTGTTGAAGAGCGAGGCAAGATTGGATCGGCAGCGTATGCGAATTGATGATCAGGCAGTAAGGGGTACTGGAGGTTTAATGCGCGTATTGGCTATTCCATTATATTATCGAGGTTCGGTAAGAAATATAGTTGAGAAAGCGAAATCATCTACCGCTGTTACTCACAATAGTGAGGAGGCAATGCTGTATAGTGCTATGTATGCTGTTTTAGTAGATTATGTACTTAAAGGATTGTCTAAAGAAGAAGCATTAGACAAATTGCGCATCAAATTTGCTTCGGATAAGCGGGCAAGCAAGCTGTTAGCTAAAGATTTTTCCTCTCTTACATTCACTGATGAGACTCCTGATTACTTTTCAGCACTAGCGACTTTAGAGGTGGTATTGTGGGCTTGGTATTCTACTAATGATTATGAGCAGGCAATTACTCGTGCAATTAGAGTTGGTCAAAATACTGATACCTGTGGGGCTGTTACCGGAGGTCTCGTTGGGGCTGCTTATGGTGTGAATGCTATTCAAAAACAGTGGCTGGATGAAGTTTTAATGAAAGCTAGATTAATGCGATTGGCCCAAAGACTATACAGGCACTCATTGAGGGCTTTAGTTAAGTAGCTTTCTGATAACTAGCCTGAATCTCCTGGAATAATCTGAGTGCCAAAGGCAATTTATCTTCTATATCTTGGAGTGAACTTATTTGGTAAAGGTACTCTATTTTATGTAATACGTTTGAAGGTAATTGTTGAGAGATTCGCACTAGGTTGTAATCTGTATTCAATGGCGAGTGAATTATACGCGCCATGTGTACAATGGGTTCCAGTACATACCTTTGGTAATAAGCAAAAGCTTCTAGAAAGTTCCCTCTTTTGATGTACTTTTCCACACGAGAATATTGGTCAATGCGACTGTTACATATTTTTATTTCTGATTGCATACGTTTCTCGAGATCATGGGCATTCACATCATGAAACGTAATTACATTAGCCTTATCAAAAAGTACTAGAGGCGTTTCAGCCGTATTTTGTCTACAAAAGGAAAAGTTCCGACTATGACGTTGGATATTTACATCAATTAGTAAATGAGGGCTAGTCCCATGCATATGAAAGACTTGAAACCAGAGATGCTCATTAGGTTGGGTAACCACAGAAATACTATCAAGTGTCCCAAGCTCTTCTAAAGATTTTCTGATAAAACTTAATGCTTCCAATTCATAACTATCCTCTACATCAACGTTAATATCGAGATCGGAAAATTCATCACTTGTTCCAGTACCATCAGATCCTTCAAGCCACATTGCGTAAACTTGTTCATTTGTTTCGAGCTTAGTCTGCAGGTGTTTGAGAATCTTTTGGCGAGTATCATGTTGGGATGCAGCTTTCATATCTGAGTTTGAGTAATACTTTTTATCAGCATGAGACCATAGATGAATATAAAAACCTTAAAATTTAAAACATGTTTCGAGGCAATAGAACGATGGTGGGCTGGGCAATGTCTATACGGTGTATTTATGCTTTGCAATTTGTTTCATCTTCCAACCGCCTAACACAAGTGGCATGAGGAAAGTGAATAGGTAATACAAATATACATCGAGTTTGTAATATCCATCTATTGGATTCAAAGCTTTTACGATGAAAAGATAGTCACATGTGATGGCAATTAATGTCCACACTAATGCCAAGATTGCGAAGTCTCTCCAAGTGGTAACTTTCACTTTTTTCATTAGTACCCACCAGGTAATGAGTATACCAAGAGGCATAATTACCCACCCTATGATTGCTGGTGGTAGTATAAAGAAGAAAATAAAACCTAATAAGTAGCCAATAAACCAAAGAAATAGTCCCCATCCTAAACTGTCTTTCAATAATGATGTTTTCATAAACATTTGGTTATTACTATTAGTGCATCATCTCAACTTTGCGATTATTTATAAAGTGCTGCTGCGGTATTCAAACTATTCCGGATAAGAGTAAATTATTGCAACGGGAGTATTGAGTCAAAATGCTCATTGAGATGCAGATCCTCATGCTTCGATCGTGGTGGTTATACGCTCTTCAATTTTAGGGTTCTAATTGCGAAGAACGTTTACCTCGTGGTGCGGGATTGGAGGAAAGTACTGATAAAAGAAGTGGCCCTAAAGGGAGAAAAGGCTAGCTCAACTGCTACTTTAGTCCCCTGTTAGCTAGTAGGGAGCGGTGTGGGATTGAACTATCTAGAGAATTGGATAGGATAAAAACTGGTTCCACAGATTAGGAAGAAAATACGAGTTTTTATCATGATGCGATCCTTGGTGATTTATAATTTTGTCAGCACACCTTTGTTTTTAACAATATCTTTATAATTCCACTGAATATCCCTCGATTTTTTTAACCACTGTTTAAGACTTTTTACATTTATTTGTTCAACCGTGGTAAAGAAAA
>CAZXKW010000029.1:554-1434 GCA_964641565.1 uncultured Candidatus Peribacteria bacterium | reverse complement strand
GGCGTTTATTTTTTTCTCCGAATGATAGAAGACAGAAGCATCTTTAAATTTTGCACTTCGTATTTCTAGAGCGTCTTCCTCGAAGTCAGCACCGCTCCAAAACATTAATCTGACTCCTTTCTTTTGTTTGCTATAGCCAACAATCGGATTGCCGTCTAAAAACCACACGGGTGCACCGTGCCAAATTTTTGATTCACTCTTTTTTAGATTTTCGTTTATTAATACTTCCAACAAAACACAAATTTCTTTTTCAGTTTTTGACTGCAGATTATTGTAGTCATTTATATTATTTGCGATACTTTTCATAATTTGAATTGTATTATTTAGTTAGCTTTGTATCTCTAAAGTAGCACAGGAATCTAATTCTATGGAGTGCATATGAAGACTAAGTTGAAATGTAGCCGATAGAGATCGGTACCAACTTTTGTAAGTTGTGTTCTCCATCCAATCTCTTATCCAGAAAGCTCGACAATCTGCATATTGCCTTCCGAAACATTGCGCTGCGTTTTGCTCTAAATGATAGGTATTCGAAACTAAGTTTGGCATCGGATTTGGTTAAAATACCATAGCTATTGTTTCATTTCGCTGGCTATATTCAATAAGGAACGCACAGAAAAGATGCTAAAGGCTGTTTTTAACAGCATCTTTGGCTGTGTGGTGGGCGCGGGGGCAGTGGTTACACGCTGTTTAACTTTAGGGTTGTATTCCTGAATCATGTCTACCATGAGATAAGAGATGGCAGGAAAGTACTTATAAAAGAGATCGAAATGAAGGAACTTTCGGTTAGCTCTTCGCCTATTTAAATCCTCTGTTAGCTCGTAGGGCGCGGTTTGGGATTGAACCATTTGCTCTTCTTATAACCTTACTTTTGTTTATTACC
>CAZXKW010000029.1:0-544 GCA_964641565.1 uncultured Candidatus Peribacteria bacterium | reverse complement strand
CAAAGGTTACCTCCTCTATGAATTTAGGCTTCTATTTGAGCCTGAGGTTTATCGAGTAAGTCGTAATGGCCGTGACGTGACTATTCGTGAGATGGTACTTAGTGAGATATTGGCTGAAAATAAAGCGTTCTAAGATAAATCTCTTTCTAGAGAAAGGGCAGAGGTTGAACTAAATGTATTGAAAGTTCCGGCTACGGTGATCACAATATGTATGAGATCAGATTCTCACATTTATTACTAATACTTTTATGCTTACTAATGAAGAAGCACTCCAAAAGCTCAAGGAAGGAACACAAGCAAATCTTAAACTTTTACAAAACTATTCTCAGGAGTTTGAGATTGTTTTAAAATTAGCACCTGAAATTAGAGCTAATATTACCAAAGATATTCAAATCATGGGTATTTTAGCTGGATTTGGTTTCACGGGAATTTCAGCGGTAGGGTCAAAAGTGATTTTTGTTCTGGGCGAACTTCTGTGCTTAGTAGCGATTCTTCTTATTGGAACACTAAGAGACAAATCTATCGTAGAAGAATTTATGTCTAA
>CAZXKW010000028.1:9336-9521 GCA_964641565.1 uncultured Candidatus Peribacteria bacterium | reverse complement strand
AGAGCAAGCTCGGCTGGTAAATTAGCTGAGTAGTCGCCCTCTGAACTGAGTAGTCTGCCTTGGCCTAAGCCAGCATCAAGCAAAGCTGTACGTAGATTAGTGCTTCTAGGAGCCGTAGCCCAATTCAACATTGCTGCGCGGAACTCGGTACCACGTAAGAGAGGGCTCAAACCTGCTGATTGGCG
>CAZXKW010000028.1:3869-9326 GCA_964641565.1 uncultured Candidatus Peribacteria bacterium | reverse complement strand
TTAATACGATCTAAAGTTCGCTGTGCAAGCTGTTCTTTTTCTACATCAGTGAAAGGATTAGCAATAAAAGAGCGCGTAGAAAACTCTTCTACAGCATAAAGCAATCCATCTTTCGCTCTAGCGAGACCAATACCAACACGTGACCAACGTGAATCCAGAATATTGAGCAAATGTACAGCACTACGACGCAGACCGGCATCAACATCAGGTATGTCGACACTAAATGCAATATTCTCCCCCACTGGCTGGAGAATATTGAAAGGTAATTTACGTTCATCCGGGCCTTTGCCAGCACGATCACGATGAGAGAAATAATCTTGAGCAACCATATCGTCAGCATGTGCTTGAGCAAAACGACTTAGATCACTATCTAAAGTTACTGGATTTTTCCCTTGACCTGCTCGTACTGCATTAATTCTAGTTACGAGATCTTGCATCATAGCTTGCTTCTGCTGGGCAGTAATAGTGCTCTTTTGTTCGATTACTAAACCTGATTGCATATCAACAAAGTCAGGTAGTACCGGAATACCAGTTACTTTATAAATAGGGGTATTCAGTACTGCGATACCTTGAGTATCATTGATTTCTAAGAAATAGACACCATCCCTACTGAGGTCTACTGGTAGAGACCAAGGTTTGTTAGACGCAAATGTTTGGCTTTCCGGCTCACCAAGTGGAAATACTTTCACAGAGCCATCTGGATTGATAACCGCTGCAAAATTTGAAAGTGGAATGCTGGCCTTGCCTGTGAAGGTAATCTGATTAGCCTTAGTAAAAAGTGGCAAAGTATCTACTGATATATTGCTCTTAATCCAGGTGCGAAAATGATGTTCAATTGCATCGAATGACCAATTAGTACTTGGACTCCATTGCTTAGTCAAACTAAAACTAGAGTTAAATTGTGATTGAGCTAAACGACAATTAATTGAGCCCTCCACAAAACCCGCAAACATTTGATAATCAAGTTGCCATTTTTGATCAGGACTAACAATGAATCTTTCTACCGATTTAGCACCTTGTTCACATATCAATTTGACTACGGCATTTTGCTTCTCACCAGTCCAAGACAAAGTCGTTAAATTAGTCTCTGCAGCTACAAATTGAGGGCCAGTAACTGCGGGTAACGGATCAGTCAAAACTTCATTCCAATTACTACGAACGGCTACAGGCACTGAAGCTGCTTTAGTCACATTATCCGCAATAATTGCTACTTTATATGTACCAGCATCGGGAAATTGAAGATCGAAGCGTACCTTACCTTGATCCGGTTTGTACTCCCATAGCCACTGCTTACCAGCTTCATTTTGTAAGAGTAATTTCACCATGCTAGCAGTAGTCGTAGCATTGATAGCATAATAAGTATGAGCCACCATAGTCTTGGGCAAAGTCGCCTGCAAAGTAATACCAGTAAATGTAGTAGTAGGATAAGCTCCAGCAACCACAGCAATATCTTGTGTCACTTCAGGAAATTGCGTAAGACGTTGTTCACGAAGCGTGAGTAAGCGATACATCATCTCAGCCACTTCACCACGAGTAATTTTGTCACCAATCCCCAAAGTATTCACCTTATACTTATTCGGTATCACTTTTTGATCGCGAGCTGCATAAACAAAACGAGCCAAAGGGTCTTCGTTGTCTACATCTTGATACTGCCAAGTAAATGCAGCTCCACTGGCAGTAGTGACATTATTGATATTGAGCAACATTTTAATAGCCTCACCGCGACTAGTAGGATCATCAGGACGATAGGTACCATCAGGATAACCACCCACTATGCTCTTTTCTTGAGCATAAATGACATATTGTCTCAAACTATGGCCAGAGGACAAATCCGGAAACGGTGAATTTTTCTGAGCAAAGTCAGCAGTAGCCACACCAGCCCCCTCAAGAGCAATCTTGAGCAATTCAGCACGAGTAATCAATCGGTCAGGTCCAAAAGTGCCATCCGGAAAACCTTGTACAATTTTACGATCTTTCAAAACCTGAATACTCTGACTAAATTGATACTCCGCAGAAACATCAGGAAATGAATCACTAGCTTGTACTGAAGCAATATTATTGCTCAATGCTAGTAAAGTAATACATACAGAAACTAACCATCCTTTCAAATTGCGAATGGCGAATTGCGAATGGCGAATTTGCCCTGAACCTGAGGACATGGTCCCTACTTTGCTCACTGGAGTATAACTTTCCACTTTCAACTTTCCATTTTCAACTATTTTCATGTAGATGCAACTTTAATAATTGGGATAAATTCTTGCAAAACAGCCTCATAGATTTGGCGACGAGTAGGGAAAACAGTTTCAATCACGTCTGAAAGTTCAATCCACTTAAAATCAGTCAAAGAACGTTGTTCGAGATTGATCTCACTATCAATTCCCCAAAACAACACCAAATAATAGCGCTGCTCTTGGCCAATCAAACCATCATTGCGTAGCTGATTCTTGGGCCATTCAAAGCGATACAAATGCTTGGATTTGTAAAGCAAAGAAAACTTCGTAGAACCTAACTCTTCTTGTAGTTCACGTAAGAGTCCTTGCTCTTCACTTTCAGGTTCATCAACACCACCTTGGGGAAACTGCCAATGCTCCTGAGGAACATTGCGTTTACAAACAAGCACTTGCTTATCATGATTAATCACCACTGCTGCCACATTTTGACGGTACATAAAAACAACTCAATACACTCGCAGATTAGCATATTGAATCAGTCACTCCTAGCCAAAAAGTTCTTCTACTGTTGCGCCATCTTCAGTTCGCATTGAACGATAAAAATCCTCATCATAATTGCGTACACGCACCATAGTAGGAATCGGCACAGCATGGCCCAAAAGCAACACCTGCTTCTTACTATCAAGAGTAGCCAACCAATAACGAAGCAGCTGCTTGTCAGCGACCCCAGTAAATACCGCCTCAATGTCATCAGGATCATTGAGCATAGCCACAATTCTCGTGCCTAATTGTGAAAGAATTTCTCGGTCAATTGACGATGGTCTTTGATCAATCACAAGTAAAGTTACCGAAAATTTACGCATTTCTCGGGCAATAGTACCAAATGTTGTATTACGTGCCACTCGTCCTTGAAGGAATTTATGAGCTTCTTCAATCACAATCATCAAAGGAGTGACTTTATCACGCACATCCCCTGATTGGAGAAACTTCTCTGTAGCTCTTACATAATGGCGATGAATATGTCGAGTCAAAATATTAGAAACCAACATATAAGTCATCAACGAATTGTAATGACCAAATTCCAAAATCACACTTTTACCATGTTCAAGAGCCACTACTAATTGATCCCAAGCAGCCGTATCCTCGTTTTGTAAAAATGGCAGCGAGGCAACACGATTTAGTTTTCGATAGAGAGCCTGCAATGTCCCTTCCATGACCCCAAAGTATTCAGCTTGGTTCTTGATATCCATTGGATTGATCTCGGCAATTTGCTTCAACCAGTTTTTACCCATGCGCTTAGTCATAATCTCTAAAGCATCGAGCATTGCCTGAGACAAGTCTAATTCCTCAGCCAACAATCCAACATCCTCAACTGTAATCATTTCACTCGGAATATGCAGTATATAATCTGGCTTTACTCCCCTAGCCTTGGCAGCATTTTCATCAAGGGCAAAGATCAATACCTGACTGGGGAATAATTGTCTGAGTCCTTTCACCTTACCCACTCCTTGCTCACTAGTAGTCTCCCAACCATATTCACTATGCATATCAAAAATCAGCGTAGCCACTTTCTTCATCCGAATCAGTTCAGCTAAAACTATGCGAGCCAAAAATGACTTACCAGTTCCCGATTTACCAAAAATACCATTACTTCGCTCAATAAATTCCTTTGTCGGAATCACTATTGGGGTTTGCATTTCTAACGGTTCACCCAAATAAATATGCTCATTATCTCGGGGTCCATAAATCAAAGCAATATCTTCATCAGTAGCAAAACGTACCCGCATACCAGGCATTGCCAGTGAACGTACAGCTAAAAGAGTGCCATCACGATAGGCCTTCATCGCCTTTACCGTAATTTCTTTCTGAATAAATACATCCTGCAGCAATTTACTATCACGAGGCACCGTCAAAGGACGAGGTTGTTCCTTCAATTCAGGAAACCAATCAGTACGCAAATTCGCTACCTGAGCAAAAATCAATTCACCACTATCAGATTCGATAATGAGTAATTGACCAATGCGCAGAAGCGACATTGCCTCTGTATGTACGGCACGCACAATAATTCCTTCTACAAAATCACTACTGAGCACATAACCGACTTCACTACCAAGAGAAAGGGATGCTTTCACTGGTGATTACTTAACCAAATCTTTGGTCAAAGTACGCAATGCCTTAGTAGAGACCTTCAAAGTAATATATTGTCCAGGTCCAATTTGGATACGACGCTTTTGCAAATTAGGCAAGAAACGGCGTCTAGTAGCCTTGAGAGAGAAAGGACGATTATTTCCAACACTGGGCTGTTTGCCAGTCAAATCACAACGTCGAGCCATAAAAATTTTTTAGAGAAACCCTTTAAAAAGAGCGGATGGATTCTAGTAAGTCAGCCGCCAAAAAGCAAGCTGACTTACTAGTGAATAGCCAATTAGTTACGAGCTTGTTGAGGACGAGCTTCGTTCACAGTCAATTTGCGACCTTGAACATCAAAACCATTGAATTTAGCAATAGCTTTTTGAGCATCTTCAGCAGTAGCGAATTCTACAAAGCCAAAACCACGAGGGCGATTGCCTTGTAAACGATCAACTGGAAGATATACAGAAGTAACAGCAAGATTCAAATCCTCAGCATCTGTAAACAGAGCCTGAACTTGATCAGATGTCATACTGTAAGGAAGTCCACCTACAAACAACTTTTTACCTTGGGTGTCATCACCGCCGGCATTAGAAACATTAGACACAGCATAATGGGTTAAAGATATGCGGCTTGAGTATACACCGCAGACCTTTCAAAGAAACCTTGGTGAACGTACACAAACCGACGTAAATATACTCCCAGAGCAAAGAGAAAGTCAATTAAGCGCAAAGAGCGGAGATGCGAGAGCAAAGATAATGCAAAAGCTACCCCTTTGGGAAAAGTGGAGAGTGAAAACATGAACAAAAATACATCTCTGATCTCTGCACTTTGATCTTTGCTCTTCAATTAGTTCATTTTTTTAATCCCCAGCAAACTATAAAAATAACAAACCCCAATTACTCCTTGAAAAATCACCAAATAACTCACCACTATCCCCAGCCAGAAAAGCCAAACCGGCAGTGACAACTGAAAAACAATCAGTACTAGGTTGATAACAAAACCAAACACTGCACGCATTATTTTGTGCTTAAGCCCAATATTACAAGCGATAGTCATATCTTTAATAGTTAATATCGACATATTAGACCACCCTTAGTCAACACGCCAGAAGGCAGCAAATCTTGAAACTAATATCATATATGATATTTTTTGC
>CAZXKW010000028.1:383-3859 GCA_964641565.1 uncultured Candidatus Peribacteria bacterium | reverse complement strand
TATTAACAGGACCAACATGTCTACAACACCCGCACAAGAACAAAACAAAATTGGCAATTTTATCAAGGATCTCAGAGAGCTAAGAGGACTAACGCAAGAGGAATTTGCTACACGTATTGGCAGTAGCCAAAGTGCAGTCGCACGTATGGAAAAAGGCGAACAAAATCTCACCACAGAAATGTTGAGCAGAATTAGTAAAGCACTTAATCATAAAATTGTCAGTCTAGCTGAAGGCTCAATTGACTTTGAAATTGAGGGTGGGCATAAGTTGAGTGGAGAAATCACTACCAATGCATCTAAAAATGGCGCTATGGGTTTGCTTTGTGCGGCATTGCTCAATAAAGGCACAACAATTTTGCATAATATTCCACGCATTGAAGAGGTTAATCGCATGCTCGAAGTTATAAACAGTATCGGCGTACAAACAAAATGGATTGCCAAAAACTCATTAGAAATTGTCCCTCCCACCAAATTACTGTTAGAAAAAATGGACAAAGCAGCAGCGATCAAAACTCGCTCGGTGATTATGCTGATGGGACCAATCATCCACCTCTTTAAGAAATTCAGCTTACCCCATGCATCTGGATGCAAATTAGGAAAACGCACGGTAAGTGCGCATTTATATGGATTAGAAGAAATGGGCGTCAAAACTAAAGTCAGTCGTGACAGCTATGATGTAAGTATCAAAACTCTCAAACCAGCGACCATTGTCATGTATGAAGCTGGCGACACAGCATGTGAGAACTTAGTAATTGCTGCTGCCAAAATTCCAGGCAAAACAACTATCAAATTTGCTACGGCAAATTACATGGTCCAAGAAACATGTCATTTCCTACAAGCCTTGGGTGTAAAAGTGGAAGGCGTCGGTACCGGAACAATTACCATCGAAGGTATAAAAGAGATTAATAAAAAAGTAGAATACTGGAATAGTGAAGATCCCATTGAATCAATGATGTTTTTAAGTGCTGCCATTACCACAAATTCTCGTATCACTATTCGCCGTTGCCCAATCGATTTCTTAGAGCTAGAACTCTACAAACTAAAAAAGATGGGGCTCAAATTCAAACGATCAAAAGTGTATATATCCCAAAATGGCTATACTAAATTAGTCGATCTAGAAGTATTCCCATCGACACTCAAAGCACCTGAAGAAAAGATTCATGCTCTCCCCTACCCAGGCATCAACCAAGACAACCTACCTTTCTTCGTACCAATTGCTGCTCAGGCAAAAGGAACCACATTGATTCACGATTGGACATTTGAAAATCGCGCCATTTATTTCATGGAACTAACCAAGCTAGGAGCACAAATGATTCTCGCTGACCCACATCGCGTATTTGTTGAAGGTCCAACTCCTTTCAAGGCTACGCAGGTAGTTTGCCCCCCAGCACTTCGTCCAGCCATGATTATTTTGATCGGCATGTTGGCGGCACCAGGTAAATCAATTCTCCGCAATGTATATTCTATCAACCGAGGCTATGAAGAAATTGCCGAAAGACTGAATAGTCTCGGCGCAAAAATCCGCGTAATGCGTGAGATCTAAAATTTGTAGTATAGTACAGGCGACTTCATTCAATCACTACAGACCATATGAGTTTTGGCTTTTCCGAAATCATCAGTATTATCATCGGCTTTTTGGTTGCTATTAGTGTGCATGAATGTGCTCATGCCTGGATGGCCAATATGTTGGGAGACCCCACTGCTAAACATGAAGGACGATTAACTCTCAATCCTTTCAAACATCTCGATCCTCTGGGTACTATTACTTTACTCTTAGTACATTTCGGCTGGGGAAAACCTGTGCCAGTTAATAGTAACAATCTCAATCATCCATTGCGGGACAACGCATTAATTGCTCTTGCAGGACCAATGTCCAACTTCATTACTGCAGCAATTCTTGCTATCCCTGTAAAGCACTTGTTACCTCTCTGGGAAGGCCCAGGTAGTACCTTTGTCATCACGACATTGGCAATAACGGTATCCATCAACATTGTCTTAATGATTTTCAATCTCATCCCCATCCCCCCTCTCGATGGCTCTAAACTATTATTCTTAGCCTTAGGACAAAAAGGCATTGCTATCAGTGATTGGCTAGAAAGAAACGGCCCACCATTACTTTTCGCCACAATCATTCTAGGCAACTTCATAGGCTTCCCTATCATTGGCTACATCATTAGCAAACCAGTAGATGCAATTACAGCTTTGATTTACTTAGCAGGTTAATTCCTTTTTCCTTTATCCTTGTTCATTAGCCACCGGGGTGTAGCGCAGTTGGCTAGCGCGCAGCGTTCGGGACGCTGAGGTCGGAGGTTCGAATCCTCTCACCCCGACCACGAGTCGCCCGCTCCTGCGGGGCGAGAGCTAAAGGCTTCCCATTGGGATCTTATTTGTTATTCATCACCCCTTATTCTGGGTACACCGACTATTGGACTCGAACAAATAATAAGTTGTAAGAAATAACGATTAAGGAAAGGCGTAACTTATTAGTAATAACTAATTAAAAGAGCCACCGATCAAATCAGTAGCCCTTTTTTCAAGCCGAATTATTCAACAAGACCTACAAACTCCAACTACGACCAATAGTATTCAATTGAATACCTGGCACAAAACGAGCCACACCACTATTGTCCATAGCATTGATAGTAGCATAACCAGAACCCAAAGCAGATCCGCCGCGCAGCACCACCATATAAGCGCCACCGCCTAAATTACTCACTGCTAATGGAATAGCAGATTTAGATTTAGCACTAGATCTAGAGAGCAATTTCAATCCGGAAATATCAGATCCACTCATACTCAGGGAACCTAAGCTATTACGCCCCAGAGTAGATTGATTAATATTGATAGCATTATCACCAGCCACCTCGTAACCATTTCTAGCAAGAGAACAACCTGAATCGACATCAGATTCAAATCCACTGCCACTCGGAGCACAGCTAATCCCCATACCATGTTCATCACTGGCAAAAAGGATAACTGGCATGTCACTACCCATCACCACATTTGGGCTCAAAGGTAAAAATTGCACTTGTGCTAAATGATTTACCAAACGATTCACTACAACAGTGTGAATAGTAGTATTTGAGAAAGCCGTATCACTCAGGTCAGTAACTGTAAGTTGAACAGACTCATCTCGCTTACTAGCAAGTGGAGCATAAAACTTTGCCATATACCAACCACTATCAATAAAATCAGTAGCACATGGTTGTCCATAAGGGGCAACCATCACTGAACCAAAGCTGCCACTACTTCTACTGATCAAATTACCACTAGTAGTACCGCCAACACTGCTATAACAGATATGATCCATTTCAACACTATTTTCGTTTGCAGCAGGATTTGTATAAGTACCACCAACAGCCAAACGACCATCACCACCATCAAGCTGGAGACGTAGTGCATCGCCAGTAATAAATGTATTCGTATTCAATCCTCTCACTCGAGCAAGAATAGTAACAGCCGTCCCCACATTTACA
>CAZXKW010000028.1:0-366 GCA_964641565.1 uncultured Candidatus Peribacteria bacterium | reverse complement strand
TCTCTCACTAGAAACAAAAGCTTCTACGGCACGAGGTTGAGTATCAACTGGTGGATATACAATTGGTCCACCTGCCTGAGTCAAAGGAATAGAGCTAAACATTACTAAACTAAGTACCGATGCCTTTAAAAGGTTCAACATAAAAGTTATTAGTTAATGTATAATAGTAATCCAATATAAAGTTTTGTCAATTTTACAATTGAGAATTTATCTCTTTTTAGAAATCGCAGCATTATAAATACCACCACCAGCTTTAGCTGTCTCACCATATGGCTTAAACTCAAATTCAATTGGTAAGATATGATGACCTTTTTTTTCGCGAACTCTGTTAGCATCAAAAACCATAGTCAAAATTCCGTCATTTCT
>CAZXKW010000027.1:7539-9717 GCA_964641565.1 uncultured Candidatus Peribacteria bacterium | reverse complement strand
GGAAAGTGGAAATACGCTGACAGAGAATAGTTGCGAATTCAGAATTGCGATTGGCGAATTTTGGCTCGCTGGCAACTAATCGGCATTTATTGCTACTTCATTAACATCATCGTCTGCATCTAGCTCCTGGAGAAGTTCTTGCAATGCAGTTTGATGCTCTTCGGAAAGGTCGGTGGTCATTTTGGGGATGAATTGAACAGCACTGGAACTGAGCTGGTATTTATTTTCTTCGAAGTAATGCTTCAGTGTACCAAAGAGGGTGTAGTCAGCAGCTACCATTAATTCATGATCAATAGTTTCAATTTCACTTGCACCCAAATCAATGAGGGCTAATTCCAAATCATCTTTATTGACCACTACGCTCAAAGGAATAAAAAATACTGCTCGTTTTTCAAAGAGAAATCCCACCGATCCACTTTCAGCCATGCGACCACCATTATTATTCAGAATAGTACGTAAATTAGAAGCGGTACGATTTTTATTATCAGTTAAAGCTTGAATATAGAGTGCAGCACCTCCTGGCCCATAAGCTTCATAATACAATTCTTCAATTTGATTACCTTCTTTTAATTCACCTGTACCCTTTTTAATTGCACGCTCAATATTTGCATTGGGCATATTATCGAGCTTGGCCTTTTCTACTGCCAAACGTAGAGTGGAATTGGTGTTAGGATCTCCACCTTTTTGAGCAGCAAGAGCAATCAACTTAGCATGTTTGGTAAATTTATTACTGCGCTTGGCATCAATTGCCCATTTATGTCGCTTAGTTGTAGCCCATTTGGAATGTCCTGACATACGTGATTACCTTAAAGTACGTTTGATAGCATTGTAATGTTTCACTAACACCTTATCCTTTTTGATTTGCTCTTCGATCTTCTGACAAGCATGCATTACAGTAGTATGATTTTTGCCACCAAAAATTTCGCCAATTCGTTCGAAGGAAAGTTGTAACTCCTCACGCATAAAGTACATTGCCAGCTGGCGTGGCACTAAAATTTCTCGTTTACGAACATCACTTAAAAGATCATCAGGTGCCAAACTAAACTCATCTGCTGTTAAATTAAGAATGTCTTTTTCATTGAGGGTATGACCAATCGGTGAAACACCATAGCCGCTACTTGAAGGAACCACGGCCTTTTCCGGCTTCATGCTGCGTTCAAAAAGATGAGCAACATCTTCTAAGCTGGGCATTTTCCCTTGGAGATCGATATGAGCCAACAAACTCGTAAGCACACCTACTAGTTCACGCACATTGCTACCAGAATTATTAGCGATATATTCTAAAATTTCTTGTGATAGCAAATGTCCTTTCTCTTGGCACTTGGTAATCAAAATAGCCAGACGCGTTTCATAAAGAGGTGGTTGAATATCTACCAACATACCCATCTCAAAACGAGAACGAAGTCGTTGTTCGAGATTAGCAATTTCACGAGGAGGACGATCACTACTCAAAACAATTTGCTTACCAGACTCATAGAGAGCATTGAATGTATGAAAAAACTCTACTTGTGTCTGTTCTGCTCGAGACCAAAATTGCACATCATCGACAATCAACACATCGAGATTGCGATATTTTTCTTTAAAGTGAGATGCTCGTTTCTTTTGTACCATACCAATATATTCATTGGTAAATTCTTCTGAGGTAGCATAATAAACACGTTTGCGAGCATTCTTGCCCAAAACAGCATTGCCAATCGCTTGCAGCAAATGGGTCTTGCCTAAACCGACTCCTCCATAGATAAACAGTGGATTGTAAGCTTCACCAGGATTATTAGCTACCGCTTTCGCAGCAGCAAATGCTAATTGATTTTCTTGACCGACCACAAAACTATCCAAAGTATAGCGAGGATTGAGTGAAGTGAGCTCTCCCATATCACCACCAATTTCCTTACGAGAGAACTGTGCGCCTTTAGCTGCGCCACCATCGACTGGCGGATTATTACGCACAGGAGGCAATCCACTTTCTTTCTTCTGCCCCACTAAAGTAGAATCCACTACAACCTTTACTGATTGAATCTCATTATTGAGTTTCTTTGCTTCTGCTGTAATCAAAGGCAAATATTTGGTATTGATCCAAGATTGATAAAACATAGTAGGCACAGCCAAGATTAGCTGTCCGCCCTCGCAACTTTGAGCATTGGTATTGATGCTGGGTTTAAGTATCAACCTGTTTTGGTG
>CAZXKW010000027.1:2563-7512 GCA_964641565.1 uncultured Candidatus Peribacteria bacterium | reverse complement strand
CCGTTTGATAGTTGGCTGAAGAGCGCGGAGTACGCCATGCCAAGAGTCTTTTAATTCTCTTTCATCCATAGATAGAACATTTCAGTCGAGACGATAGCATAGAAGCATAATCTCACCAATTATTTCAACGCTACTGCTTTAGAGTGAACAGCTCGAATAGCACGGACCAAATCTTGTTTATCCACTGTAAGAGTAATAGTCCCATTCGAACTAGCTGATGAATCGATAACATTAATTTTCGCATCCATGAGAATAGTAAGTACCTTCACTACATCACGATTGCTTTCAGCCACAGACCTTATGCCATCCTCTAAGCAAGTAATCAAGCCAACGACATTGCTGTTAACTATGTCACCGTATTCTTTAAGTCCGCCAGTGACTAGTGCAACTTTCCTGGTGTCTTCATCTACCCAAATGCTACAAGTATTATCCGGAGATTCAACTACATTCACAGATACTCCGGCTTTATCGGTGACAGAAAATATATTTGCCAACCAGTTTTTAGAATCCAAAGCAGACGTATTTCTTAAAGTTATTCTTCTTTGTAGTTTACCAGTAACTACACGAATTCCTGGAGTCTCCGCTGAAGAGAGCTCGTCAACAATTTCAGTATAAGGGGCATCAGGATGGGCAGTATGACGGACACGAGCTGTTATTCGAGGGTATTGTTCAAGCTGTGCAGCAGCACGTGCATTGAGCGCCTTTACACCTGAAGAGGCGCCCCTAGCAGCTAATGATTTAGTAATCTCAGGTCTTAACACAGCACTAGGCATATCAGGATCTTCCTCTGGCAATAAGGGGTTTTTATCAAACTTAAATAAATTAGGATCAGCTGAAAAAATACCAGCAACTGTTTTACAAATTTCCACTCTAACTCGTCTCTCAGCAGAACCCAAGCCCAAAAGAGCTCTTGCGACTAGAATTGCAGTGGAATCTGAATAACCACGATCCATATGAGCCATAATCCCCCCAGGCAATACTCCCATGTACCCAGTAATAACTGGCGTTTTACCTGCTGCGAGAACAGGCTGCAACCAACGCTGCAAGGCACCTTCGAGTGAAGTAAACAAATAATCTTGCTTATTTCCAGACAAAAAAAGTGGACTTACCAACTCTCCAAGATCAACTGCTACAAATCTCTCTTGTGCTGCAAGATGGTTCCAGTGCCCGGCAACTACAGATGCAGAAATTCTTTCGCCCAAACCTATAACAATATCTTCCCGAATCAAAGGGTTAGTTTCCAACCTATGAGTATCTAAGACATGCTTAAGCTTGGCAGAAATTTGATCTCGAACACAATCAGCAGTTGTCCTACTGGCAACATCCAACAAAGCACAACTTCGGTCTACAATTGCATCAAAATCAGTCAGGGCTAAACCCTGTGATTCCCCTTTGCGAACAAGACTAAATAGTTGATCAGTAACACCTGAAAAAGCAGACACAACAGCCAACCTTGTTAATTGTGCATCACATTCGTGCATTGCAAAAGCACCTGCAGTAATATCCACTGACTCGCCACCATATTTTCTCACCAAAACCAAATCCTCAGTCATAAATCCTATTTTAAGTTAAGACCAAAAACTATAATAGCACTTGATTGGTGTCAATCGTTGCAGGCAGCATGCTTTAATCTATACTAAGGCTGATTTTGAATTCCCCATGTTGAATCGACTCAAACGTTTAATCCCCTACCGTTTCTGGCCCCGCCTCATCTATCACCGCTTGAAAGGTAAATATTATGCGAAAAAAGCTAAGTATCCTGCAAAAAATATGTTGGTAATCGGTGTCACGGGAACTGATGGCAAAACCACTACATCACAGATGATTTTTCATTGCTTAAAGTATGCGGACAAAAAAGCGGGGATGCTTACTACCACTACCTTTGCCTGGAATGATCATGTTGAAACAAATGAAACGCACAAGACCTCTCTCTCCCCCAAAGCACTGAATCATTATTTAAAAAAGTTCCAAACTCACGGGGTAGAATACTTAGTACTAGAATCTTCTTCACATGCTTTAGATCAAGGACGCTTAGCCGGTATTCCAATTCATACAGCAGTCATCACCAATCTCAGTCACGAACATCTAGACTACCATCTGACCATGGAAAAATATCGTGAAGCAAAAGCTGTACTCTTTCAAAAAAGTAGGTTTGGGATCATAAATGGTGATGACCCATTCTTAGAACCGCTCACCCACATTAGTACGGAAAGTCTCACCTTTGGCATCGAGAATACCAATGACATTCACTACACAGACCTCACAACCAATACTCATGGACTAGAAGCGACTATCCATTTCCAAGGTCAACGATATCATATCGCCATCCCCATGTTTGGTGAATATAATATTCTTAATGCAATAGCCTGCATTAGTGCCTGTACTACGGTAGGATTGACCATAGAGCAATGTGTTGCTGCCTTAAGTAGCTTCCACGGTGTACCAGGTAGGATGGAAAAAATTGAGCTTGGTACAGATTACACGGTACTCATTGATTACACCATCACCCCGCAAGCATACCGCATCGCTTTATCGGCAGTAAAAAAAATCGACAGTGGGAGACTCATTGCTGTCTTCGGTGCCTGCGGTGACCGTGACCAAGCAAAACGCCCCATCATTGGTAAAATTGCTAGTGAGCTTTGTGATGTCGTAATTGTTACTGATGACGAACCCTACTTCGAAGATCCTCAGCAAATCAGAGAAATGATAGTCAAAGGAGTTGAACCAAAAAATAAAGACAAAGTCACCGTGATCAATGACCGTCGAGAAGCAATTAAACATGCTCTCAAAATAGCCAAACCTCATGACATCGTCATGATCATGGGCATGGGGAATGAAACTAGCAGAGTGATCAAAGATAAAACGATTCCCTGGAATGAACGCGAGGTAATTAAAGAATTAGCAAATCACTAAAAACTGATACATTCTTTAGGTTTACACTATTAACTATCAATTATTTTGTGTTCTATCTCATCAATAAACCAACCAGCATCACCTCTCACGATGTGATTTATAAAATGCGCAAAGCATTGAACATGAAACGTATAGGTCATGCTGGCACTCTAGACCCTCTCGCTTCTGGATTGATGATCGTGGCCACTGGAACAGATACAAAACTGCTAGAGTATGTGGTCGGTTTAGACAAAACCTATCGTTGCACTGCTCGATTAGGCGCTACTTCTAGTACTTATGATAGTGAGGGTAACATCATAGAAACTACAGATCCAATCATTCCTAGCAGCAAAGATATTAAACGCGTTGCACAAGAATTTTCTGGCGATATTGAACAAACTCCACCACAACACTCTGCAGTAAAGATTCAAGGTAAAAAGGCATACGAATATGCTCGTGAGGGGCAAACTATCAAAATCCCATCACGCATGGTGAGTATCTATAGTATCGACATAGTGGACTTTAGGTATCCTGAGTTAACTATTGATACTCATGTAAGCTCTGGCACCTATATTCGTTCTTTGATTCACGACATAGGTCAGAGACTCAACTGTGGAGGATATATTACAGCATTGAAGCGTACTAGCATTGGATCTTGCCAGTTAAAAGACGCCATCGACCTTTCGGATCTATCTGAAAACAGTCCCAGTATTAGCTTCAGTTCAATTGTCCCTACATTTGAAACAGCAGCATTAACTAATGAAGCTTATCTAAAAATAAAAATGGGCCAGGCTATTGTTGCTAACAAAAAATACACCACAGAGCTAGTTCTGGGAGAGCTCGAAGGAAAGATTGTAAGCGTGCTCAAATATGATAAGGAAAAGAACTTGCTTTATCCTCAGAAAAATCTTTAAGAATTACTCATACTTAGTGTCAGCCAGATCCTTCAGCTCCACTACGTTTCGTTCAGGATGAATTAGAAAGCCAAGTTTCGGTAGGAATCATTCCACTGGATACCAATTCAAAGAAGGTGACAATATTGCCGTTCCCTGGTAATAATAGCGTTGTATACGTTCACAGATGTAGTCACTTGTATGAAGCAGATTATTTTACTTTATTATAAATACACCCCAATTGCTGACCCACAGGCAATGATGCGTGAGCACAAAACGCTCTGTAATCAATTGCACCTCAAAGGCCGTATTATTATCGCCCATGAAGGTATCAATGGGACAGTTTCTGGTAGCCAAGACGCCACCGACCAATACATGGCAATCATGCACGCCATGCCTGAATTTGCTGATATGGAATTTAAATTAGGTAACGATGATAGCCCGGCATTTCCTAAAATGAGCATCAAAGTGCGTGATGAAATTGTTTCACTCAAAGCCCCAATCCCTGTAGATATGAGCATGACTGGTACTTATCTGGAACCAGATCAGCTCCATGAAATGCTACAAAATGATCCTGATATTGTGATCGTCGACGCTCGCAATAATTATGAGTCTAAAATTGGCAAATTTACGAATGCCATCACACCGGACATCGACAATTTTCGTGACTGGCCCAAAGCTGTCGAAGAGCTAGCAGCACTCAAAGACAAAAAAGTGATCACCTACTGCACTGGAGGCATTCGTTGTGAAAAAGCTTCTGCCTATCTCCGTCAAAAAGGCTTCAAAAATGTCTACCAACTTCATGGTGGCATTATTAAGTATATTGAGAAACATCCAGAATTTGGCTTTGATGGACATTGCTATGTCTTCGATAAACGCATCTCAGTAAAGGCCAATGACAATATCATTTCCGAATGTGAACATTGCGGTGTAAAGACTGCCAGATATCTCAACTGCATCGATGATATTTGTCATCGTCAGTATGTGTGCTGTGAAGCGTGTGATACTAAGCATCAAGGTTACTGTCACCCAAGTTTGCATCGAGCAGCTCCTGCAGTAGCCTAATTTTGTCTATGAAAATCGCCTTTGTCGTTGAACATTTTCAAGTAAGAGGCGGAGCTGAACGCCTAGAAATGATCTTGGCTGAAGCATTAGATGCTGATG
>CAZXKW010000027.1:0-2553 GCA_964641565.1 uncultured Candidatus Peribacteria bacterium | reverse complement strand
CGTCCTCAACGAGAGCTTCAATCTTGCTCATCTACGAGTCAAGACTGTTTTTAGAAGAATGAATAGTCCTCTAGTAAGATACTTTTACCAAAGACGGGCATTTCAAAAAATTGCTGCCGATTTGGCTAACTACGACATTGTGATGTATTTCGGCAACTGTTTAGACAGTGCGCCTTTTTTACCTGAGACTGTTACCAAAATTCTTTATTGCCACACCCCACCACGGCATGTGTATGCTGATCGAGATTATTATCTCAAGAAATTTCCTTGGTATATTCAGCCTTTTTACCGTTTCTATACTTGGATGTACCGACGCAATTATGAGTACCTACTGACCTTCATGAACTGCATCATCAGTAACTCCGGTAATATTCAAAATAAGTTACGCAAATTCACCGGACATGACAGTTCAATCGTCTACCCACCTTGCAATATCAATAGATTTACGTGGAAAGGCCAAAGTGACTATTACTTATCATTTGGCCGGCTAGAACAAGTAAAACGCGTAGACTTGATAGCCAAAGCATTTACGCAAATGCCTGACAAAAAATTAATTATTGCTTCAGGTGGACCTGAATTAAAAAAAATTCAAAAAATTGCGGCTGGCCACGATAATATTATTGTCAAAGGGTTGGTTTCTGAAGAAGAAATCCTCGACTTAGTCGGTAACTGCATCGCCAGTATTTATGTCTCAGTTGATGAAGACTTTGGTATGGGAGTCACTGAGTCACTTTCAGCAGGAAAACCAGTGATTGCAAGTAATGAAGGTGCCTTCCCTGAAATCATGACTGATAAAACAGGTATCCTGCTGCAAGAAACATCCGTAGAAAGTATTATCGCAGCTGTGCGTGCTCTCGATGCTAAAGAAGCCCTTACAAAGAAAGCTGATTGTATTGCTAGAGCAGCCAAATTTAGTGAAGAAAATTTCTTAAAAGGTATCAAAGATATAATCAAAACCTATGAAAATCGCCATCATTCATGATTATTTTTTAGCAAAAAGTGGGGGAGATAGAATGATGCTACTTTTGGCTCAACATTTCGACGCTGATATCGTCACTTGGTTCACCACAGACAAAACCTTCGACCTCAGTCAAATGCGTGTACACAAATTGGGTCGCCCAATTCTTTTACCTGGCATCCGTCATTTTTGGCAAAATATTCTATTCCGTTTCGGAACGCGAGTTTTGAAACAATATGATGCCGTTATTTTCTCAGGAAATTCGCTCTCTGCAGTCCACAATGTGAAAGGCAAAAAGATTTTGTACTGTCACACACCTCCACGTTACGCCTACGATCAATTAGACAACTACGGCAAACGTTTTCCTGCTTTTCTCAGACCATTTTTCCGTATAGGTGTGAGAATTATTCAGCGTTCATTTGAACGCAATCTAAGGGCAATGGATATTGTGATTGCAAACTCCGCAACAGTAGCAAAACGTCTTAAAGACTATTTCAATATTGAAGTGCCAATTATTTATCCTCCTTGTGACTCGGTAGTAAGCAAACAACTACCTCGTGCCCCAAAAGATCATTTTATTAGCTGGGCCAGATTGGAACCAATGAAACGCATTGATGTTTTAATTGAAGCATTCAAACAGCGTCCTGATAAAAAATTGGTGATAGCATCACATGGTAGCCAAAAAGACAAATTGATCGAACAAGCTAAGGGCTACCCTAATATTAGTTTCGTTGGGCTCATTTCTGATGATGAACTCTCAGAATATTTGGCAGGAGCCTTGGCTAGCATTTATATTCCAATCAACGAAGACTTTGGCATGACCCCACTGGAATCAATGGCGGCAGGCACGCCTACTATTGGAGTTGCAGAAGGAGGATTATTAGAGACAGTGGAACATATGAAAAACGGCTATTTATGTCCGGCCAATCCCACTCCAGCTGACGTTATCAAAGCAATTGATACTTTCACTCCTGAACTTTCACTGAGCATGGAAGCAGCGTGCCGAGAACAAGCTAAGAAATTTAGTACCGAACGTTTCTTCAAGGCAATGGATGAGATTGTACTTGCTAATCAGAAGCCCAATTACGATAGAAATGACATAAACCAAACTTAAATAGGTTTCACAAAAATTATATACACAATAACGTCCCAGGACTGAAGACACAAATATAAACAAAATCACCTCAAGTTATTAGCCAATTCAAAGCTATATCGTGTTCAAGATGAAGAATATTACTTGAAAGAAGCAGCTATAAATTATATTTTAGCTGAAGTAAAAGTATCGTTTATGCTAGTTACTGAACGTAATGACCAATTGAAAAGGTTTTATCTATTCACAGATGAGGATCTAAAAGCCAATCAAAATGGTGAGTTGAGTGCATCACAAATGATTGGATTGGAAGAGGACATGCAAATGGTAAAGCGCTATTTACCAGGAATAATAGCTTTAATCCTTTTGCTTTTTGGTGGTATGTTTATTTATGTTTTAGTGCCAACAAAAAATTGGTTTTCAGTATCATCTCTATGGAGTGCCATTTGGCCTCTATTGCTTTTTGTTGCTATATGCTGTTTACCTTTGTTTTATTATATGAATG
>CAZXKW010000026.1:0-9769 GCA_964641565.1 uncultured Candidatus Peribacteria bacterium | reverse complement strand
AGTACCTACTAGCACCGGAGCAGCTATAGCCACCACGGAGGTCATTCCCGAACTAAAAGGAAAACTGACAGGCATCGCTTTGCGCGTGCCCACTAGCACAGTATCTATCCTTTATTTAGTTGCAGAATTGAAAACCACTACAACTAAAGAGGCGGTGAATGAAGCTTTGGAATTTGCAAGCAAAAATAGCCTCAAAGGATATTTGGATGTGTGTAAAGAACCGTTGGTTTCCAGTGATTTTAAAGGCAGTACCTTCTCGAGCATTGTTGATGCCTTATCTACTGATATAGTAGATGGCACTATGGTTAGTGTGGTGGCTTGGTATGACAATGAATGGGGATATACCCAACGCTTAGTGGAGTTGACTGGATATATATGTGAGCGACTAAACTAATCTATGTCATTTTTAAAACCAATTCCTAGTCACATCCCACCCCACTCTGTCGTATTGGTAAGAGTAGATTTTAATGTACCATTAGATAGTACAGGCACAATTCTTGATACTAGTCGTGTCCTGAGTCATCTCCCCACTATTCGATTCTTAAAAAGGTTTGATTGTAAAATTGTACTCATTGCTCATTTGGGTAAACCAAATGGTAATTATCATGCAGATCTCTCACTCAAAAATCTTCTACCTGATCTAGAATCGCTTTTACAAGAAAAAATTGATCTCCAGCCACTGGAAAGCTTTCAAATTCAAAGTCAGATCACTTTATTAGAAAATGTTCGTTTCTATCAGGGTGAAGAAAACAATAGTGATGAATTTAGTCAAAAATTAGCTAGTCTTGGGACCATGTTTATTAACGATGCTTTCTCAGTTAGTCATCGTGCTCATGCTTCTACAGTAGGAATTACGCGCTACTTACCTAGTTATGCAGGTTTGGCATTACAAAAAGAATTCAATGCTCTTTATGGAGTATTACACAATCCCAAACCACCGATAACATTGGTAGTTGGAGGTATGAAGTTGTCAGATAAAATCGGCATCTTGGAACATTTACTCCCTAAAATTGATCAAGTCCTAATTTGTGGAGCTTGCGCCAATGCTTTTTATCGTGCTCAAGGCAAAGATATAGGTAAGTCTTATTGTGAAGTTAATATGGTGCCTACCTGTGTACAATTACTAACTCAGTATCCTGATAAAATCATTTTACCTGTGGACTTTGTACAAAAAGATGGTGCCAATCTTGATATTGGTAGCCAAACCATTAAAAAGTTTAGCGCAATCATCGAAGACAGCCACTCTGTGATTTGGGCTGGTCCAATGGGTAAGTATGAAGATGTACCTTATGATAAAGGAACAAAAGCATTGTTAACCGCATTAATTAAACCTGGTGTAATAAGTATTGTTGGTGGTGGTGACACGATCGCTGCACTAAAAAACGAAGTAGCGTTCAATCAGATCTCTTTAGTTTCTTTGGGTGGTGGGGCAATGTTGGAATTTTTGGCTAAAGAGCATCTACCTGGAACAGATTGTTTGTTAAGTTAGTTCATTTAGTGCAGCAAAGATCAAGCTGAGTGACTGCATATTTGTTGATGCACGACCGATTAAAAAGCCTGCAATTTCTGGAAAGTAGATATGCTTAATAGTAGTATGGTCAACACTGCCACCATATAACATTTTCTTAAAACCAAAAGCTTGAGCAAGAGCAAGTACTTTTTTTACAATAGTACTTGAAGCTGTAGTGGTACTGCCGATGCTCCACTGTGGTTCATAAGCAAGCGTAATATTGGCCATCTTTTCCTCCGTGATGCATTGTCGATATTCAGCTAAGAGTGGCTTGAGTGTGGCTAGCAATTCTTCACCGCTACTAGTTTTGTCTTTTTCTCCAAAACAAAGAATTACCTTTTTATCTAACGACAATGCAACTGTTAACTTCTGAAGATTATCAGCACTTGTCTCGTGATTATATCTAGCTCGTTCTGAATGGCCGATTAAGATAGTATCAACAGGAATATGATCAGCTCGAATATTGCCAGTCTGGGCACTTTCAAGACTAGCGCTAATATCCTGCATCCCTACAGTTACTGATGTATTGGGGGGGACTACTAAGTGATTAATTGTTAGGGTAGTCAAAGCAGATGGTAAAATAGTTAGGGTATGCATTGGTGACCACGGGATAGCTTTAAGCAAATCGTGAGCTAATGTGATCTCTTGTTCTGGTGAGAGAAACTGTTTCCAATTGGCTACTATTTCCATGATGATAAGTGAATAACTTGAGTGTAGTGAATTTGCCCATCAAAATCTAGATTTTAAATTTTAGAACCTAGATTTAAAGCTAAAAGTAACAATTGACATCTACTCCAGCACCCATTACCATCTATAGTGTGTGAATATTATTTATCTCAGCAGTTTTTCTGATTGTTCAGACCTCTCCACACCATGATGGAGCTAAGAACGAGGTGAAGAAGAACTTGCGCTAACCCTAAGGTTTCTATGTCTATTTCTATGAAAGACCTGCTTCAGGCAGGCGTGCACTTCGGTCATCGTACTCAACGTTGGAATCCTAAAATGAAACATTATCTCTATGGTAAGAGAAATGGTATTCATATTTTTGATTTGGAACAAACAGCTAATAAGCTCAATGAGGCCTTGGCATTTCTTTATGATCAAGTAAGTATCGGTAAGACAGTGATGTTTGTAAGTACAAAGAATCAAACAGCTGATATTTTGCCTAATGCAGCTAAAGAGGCTAATTGTCCTTACATGGCTAATCGTTGGCCAGGTGGTTTTCTTACCAATTATCCTACTATCAAAAAGCGTATTCAATATTTATTGTCATTGGAAGAGAACAAAGAAAGCGGTGAGCTAACCAAGAAATACACCAAGAAAGAAGCTTTGATGTTTGAGCGTGATATTATTAAACTTAATGAAGTATTGGTGGGTGTAAAAACTCTCAAGGGTTTACCAGATGTAATCTTCGTCGCAGATGCTGTACGTGATCAGCTCGCTATTGTAGAAGCGCACAAGATGAAGATTCCAGTTGTGGCTATCTGTGATTCTAATTCTGATCCTGAATTAGTTGATTACGTTATCCCAGCTAATGATGACGCTCTTCGTTCTCTAGCTTTGATTATTCAAGCAGTAAGTGGGGCGATTCAAGAAGGTCGCAAAGCTTATGTGCCACCAAGAGCAGCGGAAAGTAAACCAGCGGCACCTAGACCTAATGCTAAGCCAATTGAAAATATTCAAATTTCTCAAGAAGCAATGGCTGAGAAAGATGAGGGTGAGGCTCCAGCTGCTAAGCCACGTACTGCAAAAAAACCTGCAGTAAAAGCTGCTCAATAAACATATATTTAATCTTTTTGATTTATGGCTATTACGTCTCAACAAGTTAATTCTCTTCGTCAAAAAACAGGTTTAGGCATGATGAATTGTAAAAAGGCTTTGGAAGAAAGTGGTGGTGATGAAGAAAAGGCAATTGAAATCTTGCGTAAAAAAGGTATTGCTAAGGCTGGCGAAAAGGCTGACCGTGTCACTGCGCAGGGTTTAGTAATGTCTTATATTCACTCCAATAATAAGGTAGGGACTTTGGTTGAAGTAAATTGTGAAACAGACTTCGTTGCTCGTACTGATGGCTTTCAACAATTCTGCCGTGACATTGCTATGCATGTTGCCGCTGCAAACCCTATGCATCTCACTGCAAGTGAAGTATCACCAGAGTTGCTGGAAAAAGAAGCGGAAATTTATGCTGAACAAATGCGTAATGAAGGCAAAAAAGAAGAAATGATTGGTAAAATCGTTGAGGCAAAAATTAAAAAGTTTGCTGAGGAGATTTCTTTGATGACTCAACCATTTGTCAAAAACCCTGACATTACTATCGAACAGTATACTAAGGAAATGATTAGTAAAACTGGTGAAAATATTCAAATTAAACGTTTTGCTCGCTTCGCTCTTTAATCACTTCATTCTATGTCCCCCATCCGTCATAGTGTCTTGATTGGTAGTTGTTTTATGCTAACTGCTTGTGGTGCTACCGCTGTAACGCCACAAGTTACTCCAACATCAATGAGTACCAATGCTTATAGTACGGCTACTCCATTGATGTCATCTTCATCTGTCGCTTCTCCATTAGTAACTCCATCCCCAACTATGAATGCTCAAAATCCAGTGATCACAATGCAAACAAGTATGGGAACAGTAAAAATTGAACTTTTTGCTGATAAAGTGCCTAATACAGTAGAGAACTTTGTGAAACTGAGTAAAGATAAGTTCTATAATGGTATCTTGTTTCACCGTGTCATCCCGGGCTTTATGGCTCAGTCGGGTGATCCAAATACTAAAGATAGTGATCCATATAATGATGGTATGGGTGGTCCAGGCTACAAATTTGCTGATGAATTTGTCTCTAGTTTAAGCAATGTGCGAGGAACAATTGCGATGGCAAATAGTGGTCCCAATACTAATGGCAGCCAATTTTTTATTAATGTAGTAGACAATACCTATCTAAACAATAAGCATACTGTTTTTGGTAAAGTCATTGAAGGTCTCGATATTGTAGATAAAATTGTTAATGTTCCTACAGTAAAAAATGACCCACGATTGCAAAACCGTCCAGTAAAAGATGTAAAAATTGTTTCAGTGACAGTCAAAGAATAAGCTCTTACTAACATTCATTCTATGCATGCAGTTATTGCTCAAGTTAAGACTGGTATTCAAGGAGCACTCGACCATCTCAAGCACGAATACACACTCGTACAAGCTGGCCGAGCTTCAGCAGCTTTGGTGGAAAACATTTTAGTAGAAAGCTATGGCAGTATGATGCCACTTAAAAGTGTGGCTAGTATCAATACTCCCGATGCTAGTACTATTAGTATTCAACCATGGGACAAGAGCATGCTCTCTCCAATTGAGAAAGCTATTCAAGTTTCTAATCTGGGGCTAAATCCTCAAAGTAGCAGCAGTGGAATTATTGTACCAATTGCCAAACCAACAGAAGAAAAACGCAAGGAATTAGTAAAGGCAGTAAAACAAATGAGTGAAGAGGCAAAGGTACAAGTTCGTAGTCAACGTCATGATGCACTCAGTAAAATTAAGAAAGAAAAAGATGATGGTACTATGCCTGAAGATCAATTCTTTCAAACTGAAAAGGAATTACAAAAAATGGTAGATGAAGCAAATAAAACAATTGAAGAGTTAGTGGAAAAGAAGTCTGCAGAAATAATGACTATTTAAATGTCACTAGAAACAATTTTGGCCTTTTTCTGGCAACTAGGAAGCTTTTTATTTGTCCTTGGCGTATTGGTATTTGTCCATGAGCTAGGGCATTTCTGGGTCGCTCGGAAATGTGGAGTGCGAGTAGAAGAATTTGCATTTGGTTTGCCACCAAGATTGTGGAGCACTAAGAGGGGGGATACTGAGTATGCTATCAATGCAATACCTTTTGGAGGCTATGTAAGAATGTATGGTCAAAGCGACTTTAGTGCTACTGATCTAGAAAAAGAGCCGCTCACCAAAAATCATTTCGAAGCAAAAACCTGGTGGCAGAAATCTCTGATTCTTTGTGCTGGTGTAACAATGAATATGTTACTAGCGATAGTGATTCTTTCAGTAGGATATATGGTTGGTATGAAGCCAATACTGCCAGAATCCCCTCTTTTCGACCAGGCTTTAGAAAGTCATGGTATCGGTATCTATGAGGTACAAAAAGACTCCATCGCTGAAAAAGCAGGTATTGTGGCTAATAGTAAGATTGAAAAGCTGAATGATGCTGTGATCACCGATTTAGAAACTTTTAAAAAGAACCTTGTAGAAGCCAAGAGCAAGGGGTTTAGTTTGGATTTAGCTACTGAAACTGGTCCCCGGCATGTATCCATCCCCCCTATAGCTGGCAGTGAACTAATTGGTATTGGTTACAATGAGAACATGATGCTAAAGACCATTCAGTTACCGCCACATCAAGCGATTTATTATGGTACTATCGACACCTTTATTGGTTTACGAGAAACATTTGTCGGATTTGGTAGGCTTATAGGAACTCTCTTTACACAAGGTAAAGTAAGTGATGAGGTAACTGGACCAGTAGGAATATTTAAGATCACTACCGAAGTCAGCAAAAACGGTATCATGCCACTATTACAATTAATGGCTATGCTCTCGATAAGTTTAGCAGCTCTCAATATATTGCCTTTTCCAGCATTAGATGGTGGTAGACTTTTATTTGTTTGGTTGGAAGCAATCTTCGGGAAAAAATGGAATAAGTTGATTGAAGGTAAAGTTCACTTGATTGGTATGGCACTTTTGTTGCTCTTTATGATCAGTATTACGTTAAGAGATATTTTAAAGCTGTTTTAATTCTTTAAAATTGATTAAAGCTTCAAGAGCTTGGCTTTGACTAAAAGTTTTTTTGTGCATATAAATAGGGTTGTTTTCCATTAATGCTTACCCAGCATGAAAAAAGAACCGCTCTTGGGTCAAGGCTTGAAGATATTAGACAAGCACGCTTATTGTCGGCGTCTCATACTAGGCATCATGTCAGGCGAAACAGAGTTCATGGAAAGAAGATTCTATGAACTCTGTTTTACTTTATACGCTCGCTTTTGTGCTGAAAAACTAAGTCCACAGCTGATATATCCTTACTTTGTTCTTGCAGAAGAGGCGTTTAACAACTATCCCGATGTCAGCTCCAAGAATATTAAACTCGTTATTTCTTTAGGCTTACAGTTAAACGATTTTGCTCAGTATAGTGAAAATGCACTACAGTTATCTAACATTATGCTGCAAATAAATGGCCTGATAGCTCAGTGGCATCAGCAGCATCATATATGTAGGTACTGTGGACATGCACTTGACCTACTGACCCAAAAGATTAATGAAAAGGATTGTGTACTTTCATAGAAAGCGAACATTACCTATACTAACTTTGTTGATTCACTAGTCTTATCTTATGTTGCATACTAGACAGAAACAAGAATTCTATTTGATTATTGGCTTGATTATTTTTGGTCTCTATATGACCTATTTAATCTATGAGCCTTTTCTGTATGATTTTTTAATTGCAGCTTGTTGTGCTGCCATATTTAGGCCACTCTATCTCTATCTAGAGCGTAAACTTAATGGGCATAAAAATATTAGTGCTACTATCTGTACTGTTTTATTAACAATAATTGTCATTGGACCGACAACCCTATTAGTAAGTGCTTTGACTGCTGAATCGTTGGCTACCTACAATTTAATCAAGGACCAAATAACGTCAGGCAGTATTCAAAAACTCTTTGACCTTAATCAATACCCTTGGTTAGCTGAGGGGGTTCAATATTTGAACCGTTTTGTTGACCTAAGCAGCTTTGACATTCAAGGCCCCTTAACAGATCAAGTAACTGGAATTTCACTATGGATATATCAAAGTGGCACGGATTTACTAGCTAGTGTTTCATTGGTGTTCCTCCACTTTTTCTTTATTGCATTGATGTTTTATTTTTTGATTAGAGATACGAAGCCGCTTATGCGTGAGGTGGCTAAATTTAGTCCGTTTTCATTTCATAATCAACAAATATTGAGTCAAAAATTTACTGATGTTAGTCAGGCTATTTTGAAAGGGACATTTCTCACAGCAATGGTTCAAGGTCTTATGCTTACTTTGGGATTTTTGGTTTTAGGTTTACCTGGACCAATATTTTGGGGGTTTATTACGATGTTTTTTGCTTTGATCCCTATGATTGGAACGGCAATAATTTGGTTGCCTGCAAGCATTATTCTTATAATTGGAGGTAGTTACTTCAAAGGTATTTTGCTTCTTATCTGGGGAGGACTAATAGTTAGTGTCATTGATAATGTTCTTCGTCCATATGTCATGAGTGATAAGGCCCATTTGCCAGCAATTATTATTTTCTTTGCCGTCATCGGTGGTATTGGTGTATTTGGCACTATGGGTATTATTATTGCACCAATGTGTACAGTGCTCTTCCTTACTCTGCTGGAGATGTACGGGCATCATCTGCGTCATTTAGAAAGCGTAGAAATGAAAGACGATGACAAGGCGATGGTCCATACTGACGAAGTGCATGTACATGTTGACTAGTAGCATAGCCTTTGTGTTGGGCAAAGCCATACTGCGGATACTTGGTATCTAATTGATGCATAAGACGATCACGACTGACTTTGGCAAGTATTGAGGCTGCTGCAATGCTCATACTCAGAGCGTCACCATGAATCAAGGCTTTTTGAGTCATACCAGGCATAGTGATATTAACTGCATCGAGCAATAAAAAATCAGGAATCAGGCTTAGCTTCTTCACAGACTGAACCATAGCTCTCTTAGTGGCATTGAGAATGTTAATTTTTTCAATGAGTGCGACTGGCGCATGAATGACACTATATGAAAGTGCCTGCTTAATAATATATTCATAAGCAGCCTCACGCTCTCTTTCTGTAAGTTTTTTGGAGTCATCAACTAAAGGATGGGAAAAACTATTAGGCAAAATAACAGCAGCAACAGTAACTGGACCAGCTAAAGGACCTCGACCAGCTTCATCAATACCTGCTATATGCTTAAAACCTGCTGCCCAAATTAGCTGTTCATGATCAAAAGAAGCTGGCAATATCATTAGTTAATTCGTAAGTACTATAAAGAGTTCCTGAACTGGATAAAAGAGCAGTAGTGATTATTGAGCAACCAAATCTTTAAATCATATTATATCTCTGTCTAGCTGATATGGGTGATGGGGCCTACGAATATTTAAGTAATATGGAATATACTAAGGAGATAACAAAAATAAATAAACATCACATGCCAGCTACTTCACCCGAGTCAGTAGTGACTCCAATCGCCCAACAGTTAGAGGTTAGTTATAATCTGCAACTCACCATCCCGACTATGAGTCAAGGAATGGTAACTGGTCATCATATCAATTCCTATGTCGGTTGGGGGGAGGAATCTTTTTTGGCTGAGCGACAAGAAATGGATAGCAGTGGTGACGTCCTATGGCACATTAAGCGCAAATTAGCTGTATTTAATGATACTGAGGTATTACCACAAGAAAGCACTATTATTTATCGTGACGGTACTATGGTCACATCTAAGCGCACATACACTTTGAGCTTAAAAACAGCTTCCGAAACGCTTTTGATTGATAACATTGTGCAAATGCATAAAGTCTACGGTTACAATGAAAAAGACAAGATGGTTGCTGTCGATCAAACTATTTATAAAACCAATGGCGATTTTTCTCGTCGTGAAGTGTATCGATTGCGTATCAAGGATGGTAAAAGCGTCATGCAAAGAGAAGATTTCGATGCTACTGGTAAAAAAATAGCTCAATATCCAGATATCTGTACGAAAGAACTAATTCCTTCTGGTGTCGTCATTGATGTATAGATCAATATAATTGAAAGCTTGATAAAGAAAGTTTACTATCGCAGTAGTAAGCTTTTTTGTATGGCAATTGTCTTGGTACGCTTTGGCAAAGTACGATCTAGTTTTTTACAGAAAACTGAAGAACATTATTTACATTTGTTAGCTAAAACGAAAATACCGTTTGAGGTCAGAACTATGAAGGGCAAAGATAATAAATGAAAACTTTTGCTGAATTCATCTTTGAAGCGCCTAATTCAAGCACATGTAATTGAATAGGAACTATAATGTTATCTATCGTAGAAAAGAAACGCAAGAAGATTGCAGAAGCATTGAAAAAAGTATCTGAAAAAATGGCTTCAAGAGGTAAAACAATGACTGGTCAAAAAGCTGATCCAGTTGAAATCAATCCTTCGGCCCCAACTAAAGAGGGTATTGGAATAAAGTCAACAACCACCTAATTATAAATAATAGAA
>CAZXKW010000025.1:0-10310 GCA_964641565.1 uncultured Candidatus Peribacteria bacterium | reverse complement strand
CGGTGGGGGTCGAACCCACACTCCCGAAGGAACAAGATTTTAAGTCTTGCGTGTCTGCCATTTCACCACGCGCCCGTATTTGTAAAGACATCCTACCCCTATACTTATCCTTCGATCGCTCTAAGATAGTTTTTTGAAATCAATCGTTTGACGATTAAGGATGATGATTAGGATAAGACGATCGCTTGGCGATCATTGGTGCCGAGGGTGAGAATTGGACTCACGACGCAAGGATTTTCAGTCCTTCGCTCTACCACTGAGCTACCTCGGCTCTCAAAAGCGACAGCACTATAGAAGAGGTTGGCTACTTGTGCAATATTTGACAGTATAATATGATTGTTTTGTAATCTGTAGCTGTAATTTATCGCCTTATGGATAATGCAATCAACAATAATAACGATACTCCTGAGCTTCCAGAGGAAGAAATGGAGGGTGAATCTCGTTTGCAAGAGATACTGTCTAGTATACCTTGGGGTAAAGTAATACTAGGTTTTTTCATACTATTCATTGTCATTTGGGCTATTATTTACTTTCTTAATCGTAATTCTTCAAGTACAGCGGTGGTGGTCACTACTACTACACCAGTGGTAATCAATGCTGTAGATCAGAACATTGTCATGCGTGGTGCTGATAGTGCAATTAGCAAATTGGGCGTAGCTGACTACAATAAAATTTTGCAACCTTATTTTTCTCTTGAAAGTCCAAACCAGTTTTCTGCTGATGATAGTCGCGTAGCATTGATGCAAGCACTCAATACTCTTGAGCAAACTGTTAATTTTGATCTCTTGGTGCATTTGGCTACCGAGCCAAGTCGTGAACAGGCCCTCAATCAATATGAACAAAAGCTTCGTACTACCTTAGACCAAGTGAAACAATATAATGCTTTATTGGCCACGCAAAGTAGCCAATTAGTCATTACCCTTCGTGGAGCTGATGAGTTGGTACTTACACGCCTGGGCAGATTAAATAATGTTCTTCAGAGTGGAGCCCCGGAAGCAGCGCTCACCGAAGCTTATCACAGCTATTTGAATGCTCTTCGTGATCGAAGTGTGACTCAGTTGGAGCAAAGCACTCTCAATGAATTATTACGCCAGGTTTCTCCATTGGTTAATCAAGCAGAAAGACGTTTGGTTAATATTACTGACAATAGAAAAGCCCTCATTCAAGATGTACAAATCATCGATGCCAGCGACCCAGGTCTGACACTTATTAAGAAACCATAATTTTGTACTTAGAATTCATAATTCAGAGTTCAGAATGAGTTGTATAACAAAAAAAGGCTTCTCACTAAGAGATAGCCTTTTTTGTATTTAAATTCGCACTTCGCAATTTAATCTACTCTTCTTATTTCATACGTCGCTCTACCTTCTGGGACACTAATGTCAATTTTATCACCTACACCTTTACCTAGAGATCCTTTGCCTACTGGAGATTCGTTAGAAATACGTCCTTCTAATGGGTCTGCCTCTGTAGAACCTACAATAGTATAGACTTCTTCCTGTTTGGTTTGAGTATTGTACAGAGTGATGGTGTGGCCTACTTGCACAGTTTTTACGTGCTTGTGGGTGTCTGAAATTACCTTAGCATTCTTGATTTGTTGTTCTAGCACTACGATACGGCCTTCTACAGTAGATTGTTCATTGCGCGCCTCTTCGTATTCGGCATTTTCAGATAAGTCACCATAGCTGATCGCTTCTTTTAATCTCTGAGCTACTTCTTTACGACGAGTAGTCTTGAGTTCGTTTAGCTCTTTTTTGAGGGCATCTAAACCTTCTTGAGTAATGAGTACTTCTTCCTCATGGTTAGCTGTTTGAGCTTTGGTCGGCTTTGCTACTTTTACTGGTTTCACCGCTTTAGCACTCTTGATTGGAGCGGCATTTTTACTAGCTTTACTTGATTTAACCATAAATAGATTTAAGAAGAAAAAATAGACTGCCTACACCTGCAATTGATATCTTAGGAGACTCTTGCTGTCAATGTCGATTTATTGCGTGAAGATTTGAGTGACATACATTTCATCTGGTGTTTCCCCTACTATGATGCCGATTCCGACATGTGTATAAGGTATATAACTACCTAGAATATTGAAAGCATGGGAATAGAGATAATTACCATCGATCCCCTTTTCAAACATTTTATTGATAATGTCCTTTACTCGGTCTTCTGGAGTGGCATTGTCGAAGAAAGCATGGGCGATGTTCTGGGTGGCTTCATTGTAGCTAATGTCATATTTCTTACTTGCCAAAGCGAACCATTGATCAAATGTTTGACCGCTAGCGTTACGGTGAGAGGTCCATGGTCGTCTCTTTTCTTGTTCAGTTAAATTAGCATGACTCGTTTCATACTCTTTCTTTTGTAATTTATCTAAGAAATGCCACTGGTCATAGAGCTCTTGGCTTTGATTGCGAGCAATGCCGGAGAGTTTGGAGTCGATAATCAAAGGAGCTTTTCTCTCTGTGGCACGTTTCTCATTGATGGCTAAGAGCATGTCTCTTTCTAAATCAGTGATTGCAGGAAAAGTTGTATCTTTATCTTGAAGATAATTGTCTAGGATCTTCACTGCTTCGGCACGAGTGATGGGATTGTTGGGTAAGAACAGTCCGTTACTAGTACCTTTGATATAGCCCAGTGCTCTAGCTGAGTAGATATAAGGAGCTAGCTCATGGTTGGGAGAGACATCGAGAAATGCTTCGCCGATGTTGTAATCTTTGATTTCATTTCTGCTGGCCACGATAAATATTTTGAGAAATTCAGCTCTACTGACTGATTTGGTGGGACGGAAAGTACGGTCAGGGTAGCCTTTGACCATTTTCATATCATAAGCATACTTGATGAATGGCAAGAGGCTATCGTTGCTGCTCACGTCACCAAAGGGGACAATGACTGATCCACTTTGGGTATCAGGACGGTAATCAGTGGTAGCTAAGGTAATTACCTTGGTCGTTTCAGCACGAGTGAGGGGGCGGTCAGGACCAAAGCTGCCATCGCCATAGCCATTAACGATTTTTTTCTTCACTACATTTTGAATAGCATCATAGGCCCAGTATTGTTCGTTGATATCACGAAAAATTACTTGTGGGGTACTACTGGTAGTGGGCGTTGGACTGCTGCTTTCTGTCGGGGCGCTGCTGGGTGTACTAGTAGGAACTGCTGTCGCTTGAGCGGCCATGGCGCTCATTGGCATCAGGAATAACCAGCTAGCAATGATAAAGCGTCGAAACATAGATGAAGGTCGTTAAATAATGAGTTTAACCTTTAGTACGGTCGAGCTTCATATTAGTTACTTACACTTTTATCTGCAATCGCCTTGCTTAATTAGCTTAAGTTTGGCATTAATATATGGTGTACAGTAGCTATCTCTTTAGATAGCTTAATTATCATTTACTTTATCCATCGTGGCTAAGAAAAAACTTTTTTTCAGTCTCCCTCGAGGGATGCGTGATATGCTTCCTAGCGATCATAGTGTGGCTTCCTATTTGAAAAAGATTATTCGCTATCGTTGTCGCCAGGCTGGTATTCGGCGTATTAGTACTCCTATTTTTGAGCGACCGGTTATTTTGGACAATCTTCCTCCAGCTCATTGGGGTGAACGGGTGCAAGTACAATACTCTCATGGTGAAACAAATGATTTATTGTTACGCAAAAATTTCCTTTTAAGTATTCTCCGAACATACATGACTCATAAAATGTATGAAGGGCCGCAGCCTGTGGAGCTCTATTCTCTGGATATGTGTTTCCGCTCCCTCGATCATTGGGGAGACTCTGATCATACTGTACTCCAACAATTTTTAGGATTTGATTTGCAAATATTGGGTGAAGATGATCCTGTATTGGATGCTCAAGTCATTAAGCTTTGGCATACTATTTGTAGTGATATCGGTTTAAGTGAGTTTGTTTCAGTGCGTTTAGCTAAAATTGGTACAGTTGAGGCGCGTGAACAATTTTTAGTAGATTTTGGTCAGTATTATAGTGGCAAAGAGCGCTCGCTCTGTGGCAACTGTGCAAAAAATATTCAGCAGGATCCGCTAAAAATGCTTTCTTGTCCGGAAGAAGATTGCCAGATCTTGCTCAAATTAGCTCCAAAATTGGAAACGTATCTTGATCAAGATACCAAAACCTTTTACCAAAATTTAGAAGAATATCTGCATATTCTCCAAGTACCATTCACATGGCAGGAGTATCTGTATCCTGAGGATATGAAAATTTATGCACCCCTCTATGGAGAGATTTTCTTAGATGATAAGAAAATTGGTACTATTCATCATTTTTCAGACCTATTGGCTGATGAAAGTTTTTCAGGAGTGTCTGGGCGTTCACTTTTCGTCAACTTAGAAGAAGTGATTAGTTCTATGCAAAGTCATGATGTTTTTGTTCCTTATAAAGATAATATTCATGTGTATATTGCACAGCTCGGTGTCGAAGCCAAGAAATACGGTTTAGAACTACTCTATAGTCTCCGTCAGAAAGGCATCAAAGCTATTGCTAGTATGGGTAAAGGTAGCATGCAAGAACAAGTAGATACTGCTTATAAATTCCGTATTCCTTATGCGCTTTTGGTCGGTAGAATGGAAGTAAATGAAAATATCGTGATTGTGAGAGATATGACTACAGGTAAACTAGAAAATGTGCCGCGCGATCAGATTACGGCATTTTTGCTCAGCAAAATTCCTGACTGTGAGCTGGATCAGGTTATCTATGACAAGATGACGCATAGTCATTATGCAGCTAAACAAAAACAGGTACAGTAATTAGCTTGTTTTTTTGAGTAGGACATCAATAGTAGGTGTTGGTGAGGACAGTGGACTACGAATAAGCTGAAAAGGATCACAGTATTGACGATTCATATTTTCTGTTCGTCCTATCCAAAAGCTTATAGAACAAAAAATGCCGCTGATTATTAGAAACATAAGGTGATAACCAAGTGAGCTCCAATTGATAGGTAGAAGTGACATAATTTGTGCTTAGCTATCACACACTGTAACCTGTATTTGTTTTCAGCAATGGCCATAATTCATGTTTTTCATTTATGTACTTGTTTCATTTAGGTAACAATCCTGATCTGTCTCGCTGGGAGTTGCAAAGTTTATTGCCCAATATTGTGTTTAATGAGCATCCCTATGGTGTCATTTGTGCTGATGCTGGCATTGATGTAGCGCTTTTGGCAAATATTCAAAAACGTGCTGGTGGTTTGCGTGAAGTGATTCACTATCGTGATCAGTCATTTGAAGAATGGAAGAAGGCGGTAATGAGCTTGAAAGATACGGATCTAGAAGATAAGGAAGTTGCATTGCATGCACCTACGTGTGATGAAAAACAGCGTGAACAAATGCTTTTGGCTCTTAAACGTTATTGGCATGAAAGAACCGGAAAGTCGCTTCGCTTTCGCCTTAATAAAACTTATTTGGTAGGGCAGGGTGGTAATGTTTTGTGGTGGTTACCCAATGATAATCAACCTGGTAGTTTCTTCTTAGGGCGGACTATTACTCAACAGACAATTCGAGACTATGCCAAACGGGACTATGACAAACCTGCCCGCTCGATGCAGCGGGGTATGTTACCACCGAAACTAGCCCAAATTATGATTAATGGAGCTGGCATCGAGGAATCACAAATACTTTGGGATCCTTTTTGTGGCACTGGTACAGTCTTGATTGAATCAGCTTTAATGCAGATTCCTTGTATTGGTAGTGATAATGAATTGAGTGCTATTCGGGAGACCCAAGAAAACATGGCTAGTATTTTGGATTTTTCGAATCAGAAATGGATTCAGCATCTTTGGCAACAGAATATTATGCATCAATGGACTCTGCCCTGTGATGATCAAAATTTGGTCATTGTGGCCGAGGGGTATTTAGGGCCGATTCAGAATAAAATGATAGCTTCAGGTGATGATCTTCGTGCTTTTTGGCAAAAGGTAGAACCGCTTTACCAAAAGTTTTTCTTCAACTTGCTAAAAAGTAAAATCAATAAAATGGTGTTAGCTACGCCGATTGTTATTATGGCTGATTCTCATGCCAAGTTGGCTTCTCGTACTTGGGATATACTGCTCAAACAAGGCTGGAATATGAGCTTTAGTACTGAATACATCCGTGCAAGCCAGTTTATTGGAAGACATATCGCTTGCTTGCAGAGAAACTAATGCTATAATCCCCTCGCAATATTTAAGGATAATTTACTATGTCAACGAAAAAAGCCGGTGGTACGACGGATAACGGCCGAGACTCGCAATCGAAGCGTCGTGGTGTGAAATTATTTGCCGGTCAGACTACTCGTGCTGGTGGCATTATTGTTCGTCAAAAAGGCAGCAAATACTTTGCTGGTAGCAATGTTGGTCAAGGTAAAGATTTTACTTTGTTTGCTTTAGTTGATGGTGTTGTTTCTTTCCAAGAAAAGCGTCGCCGTCGTTTCGATGGTAATATTTATGCTCGTACTTACGTCAATATTACTCCTGTTGCTTAGTACTTTTGAGTTCAAGAACTTTGGTAAGCTGATTGCCTAGTAAATACTGAGAGAGCAAATAAGTAGCGGTAGCAAAGATTAGTACAAAACTAATTTTGCCCGCTACTTTTAGTAAGCTATCTAAAGGATCAAAGAGTAGTGAAGAAGCTACTTTACTTGCTTGGGCGACGACAATGGTAATAATAGTGGCAAATACAGTTTTAGTGATAAAGGTCCAATTGGTGAACCGACCTAAGGCAAGCTGATGTTTATTCGCCAGCTGTTTAATTTGCAGAGCTAGTTCAATGATACTAGCCATACTGAAGGCTAAACCCAGCATAATTACTGAACCTTTGAATACTACGATAAGTGTAATGCTGGCGATAATATTGATAATGATACTGATGATGGCGATCAAAAGTGGATCTCGAGTGTTTTTATAGGCATAAAAGGTACGAGTAATGATGGGTTGAATACTTTCACTAATAAAGCCTAGAGCGAAGAAACCAAGGGTGTCAGCGGTAGTGATGGTATCTGTCCAGTTGAACTTACCGCTACCAAAGAGTAGTCGAATGATCTCGGTACGCAATAGAATGGTGACGAAAGTGGCAGGAAGTAGGATGTAGAGGATCTTTTCAATCTTTTTATTTACATAGACGCCTAGCTCCGCATGTTTATTTTCACTGACGAATTCACTCAAGAAAGGGAAGCTTGCCACAGCGACTGCAATCCCGATGGTGCCTAGGGGTAAGCTTTGGACATTTTGAGCGAGATTGAGAATAGTAATACTACCAGCTGCTAGCATGGAGGCTAATGTCGTATCGACTAGTATATTAATTCTACTTACTGCCATCGAGAGAATGCGAGGTATACTGCTTTTTACCATTGCTAAAAATACTTTGTCTTTCCAATCGATGAGTGGTTGTAAATGAAATCCCCCTCTCCAGGCTGAGAATGCTTGAATAGCGGCATGAGCAAGGGCACCAACAACTACACCAATACTAACTCCCTGAATACCATAGTGAGGAGCCAACCATACGATGCCAACAATAATACTAATGTTGTAGAGAATAGGGGCTAAAGCGAATGCGGTAAATCGTTTCAAACTATGTGAAATCGCTCCAGTTACGCCACTAATACTAAAAAGGAGTGGAGATAGCAGCATGATATGCGTCAACTGGAGCGTAAGTATTTGACTGCTCTCAGGCATACCCACGGTAAATAAACTGATCAGTTGTTTGCTAAAAAGGAAACAACCACTGACTAAAATGAGCATGACTACAATCAAACTAGAAAGTGCATTGTTAGCAAGTTTCCAGGCCTGGGTAGTATCCTTTTTATAAAGATCAGTAAAATACGGTACAAAGCATGCTGATATTGTGCCCATGATTAAGATCTGATAGAGCAGATCAGGGAGTTGGAATGCCGCATAGTAAGCATCAAGTTCACTAATCGTACCTACTGTTCGGGTAGCGCCAAAGCTATGAGTAAGTAGTCTGTCTCGTACTAAACCTAAAATTCGGCTGAGTAATGAAGCTCCTGCTAGAAATAGACTGGTGGAAGTAAATATTCTTTTGAAGAGGTGTTTAAGCGCCATAGTTTATTCGTCAGGCTCGCTTTGTAAAATCTTATGCTCTTTTTTCTTTTCCAGTTCCATAAAGCTAATAGTCCATACGGCTGTGGTAAATACCAGGAGGGTACCGGAAATAATTACTGACCAGATAAAAATCACAACAATGAATGTAAGCGCTACTGCCAAGGCTATGGTGTCAGGTAAAAGTTTTTGAGTGAAGCTGATGATATATACCGCGATTGCTGGTAAAGCAAAGATAAGAAGCATATTAAGTAATGCTCTAATAACCATCAATAGTAACAACACGCTAATTAACAGTGTTTCTTGAAAGTGAAAGAGCACAAGCGTCGCACTTTTTTTGATAGATTCAATCACTTGAGACTTATGGATTACCAAGTGATAATCAGCGTATGTCAAAAAGATGGTAGTGATAGTGACCAGAATACCGATAATGACAATTACCGGCATAAAATCACTAATCAAAGTACTTTCTGGGAAATAAATACGTAGATAGAACCTTATTAAGAGCACGTACATAATGTAAGCACCGATATGAAAAGCGTTGGTCAGTACCCGGTATTCAGTCAGTGATAAGAAACTTTGAATCCCAAAAGAAATAGTTTTGCTCAAGTTGAGCTGTACTTGTTGGTCATGCATTTTGGCTATAGCACTGATAATACCGCCTTCACTAATGATGCCAAAAACAAATGCTAGTAAATAGGTAAGACCAATACCTAGCACAATCAAGACTGCGTATGTAATGGGAGACGTGGTGTTGTTTTGCAAGTAATACCAAATATCAGTTCCAGTACCAATTGGCGTTGGTAATATGTATCGAATGCGAATTAGACCAATTAAGGTAGCAAAGAGTGACGCAATGGTCCCCAAAACTCTTAAATAGCGATTCTGACTGGTCATTGACCATGCTTGTTTGAAAATCTCAGGATAGTTCATACCGTAGGAAGTTTAAGCATTGAGCCAATGGAGTGTATCCAGAGCATTTTACGAATTACCCAGAGTTTACCCAGTCCGAAGCTCAAGAGCAAAGCTAAAATGGCAAAGAGGAAAAGTGGTAAATAGGTAAAGCATGCGAGAATCAAACCAAATACACAGAAACTAATAATCGCTACTCCCCCATCGATTAAATGCAAAAACAAAATTTCCGGTAAGTGGTGATACCATCCGGCTGCTAAACTGCTGATATGAATGTCGGGTTTTTCAACATAAAAAGCTAACTGAATGAAATAAAGCAATGAAAAGACAAAAATTGCGATGATAAGTACTATCGCAGCAACTAAGGGCTGGCTAAAAATGGTGTTTTTCTCAATTGTGTATACTAAGACTATTAGTAAGGTTTTGATAATGTCGAAGGCAAAGATATAACCACTTTTGCTGAAATACTTTTTGAATGATTGATTTTCAATAGCCCGAATACTCACTGGCTGTACTATTCGCCAAATAATCAGCCATAGGGGAATAAAAAGAAGTAATTGTCCCGCAATGTTTTTGATTTGTTCTGTAAGTTGCTTAACGGTATCTCCATTGATAGCTGTAGCTGTCAGATTACTTTTTACTAGGTTGAAAAAAGTATCCCACCATAGATGCCAGCCGATAAAGGTAAGCATAATCACCACTATCCAAGGAATGTTACTGATCAAGTAGAGTTTCAGCTTGCGACTGTCAACAATACTTTGAATCAATAATGGGTAAAAATTCATATAAGCCTAAACTTGAGGGAGGTTCTTTTTCACTGGTACTACAGTGTCGCTAAAGAATTGGTCAAACTCAGCATTGTCTAAAGTTTCTTTTTCAATCAAAGCAGCAGTTATTCTTTCTAATAAAGCCTTATTAGATTTTAGGATACCAATTGCTTTCTGATAAGCTTGATCGATGATGTTTTTGATTTCTTGATCAATAGCAAAGGCGATATTTTCTGAATAGTTTTTCTGTTCACCTAAATCTCTACCCAAGAAAACTGCAGAATGAATATTGCCATAAGCGACGGTGCCAACAGTTTCACTCATACCAAAGCGCGTGACCATATTGCGTGCAAGAGAGGTTGCTTTTTCAATATCATTGCTAGCTCCAGTAGTAATATAATCTTTACCGAAGATGAGTTCTTCTGCTGCGCGCCCACCCAATGAAGCAGCTAATTCATCTAAGAAATGAGCTTTTGACTCTAGAGCTTTGTCATTGTCTGGCAAAAACCAAGTGACTTCTAAGTCACGCCCACGGGAGATAATGTATATTTTGTGTACTGGGTCGGTATGCATGAGCATCTTGGCAACTAGAGCATGAC
>CAZXKW010000024.1:0-10314 GCA_964641565.1 uncultured Candidatus Peribacteria bacterium | reverse complement strand
GCATGTAGCCCTAGACGCATTTCTTCTCGGGCTGAGCGAAATTTTTGGGCTACCCCATTAATCTCATCGTTAATATCTCTTAAACCATTTACTTCATGCAATCGAATCATGTAATCATAATTGAAGTGCGGATCATAGGACTTTTAGTGGGTAAAAACAAGAAACCAATACAGAGCAAAGATCAAAGAGCAGAGATCAGAGATCAGAGACTAGTGATTTGTTGGGAAGAGTTTTGCAAACGAAGTTTCGGAAACAATTCAGGCCACAGGCATCAAGCCTCAGGCCTCTGGTTTCCAATTTCACCATCTTCTTGAAATATTTCCCTATTCAACTCTGTAATAGTAAAGTAGATCCTACCTGTCCTGCTCTGATGACCAATTCCCTCCCCGATGAAATGTTGTGTGTGCAAGTACAAAAAGGTGACAAAGAAGTCTTTGGCGAATTGGTTGATCGTTACCAAAAGAAATTGATTCGCTATGGTCGCAAGTTTTTGTTCAGCTCAGAAAATATTGAGGATTTGGTGCAGGATGTATTTATCAAGGCGTATCAAAACATGCAGAGCTTTGATACTAAGCAGAAATTTTCTCCGTGGATCTATCGTATCGCTCATAATACTTTTATTAACGAACTTAAAAAACATGCCCGCACTCCATTATCCCTTTTTGATTTTGACACTCTTATCCCTCACTTGGCTTACGATGATCCAGCTACAAAGGAACGTGAGCAAAAAGAAATGCGTTTACTCATTGATCAGAGTCTCCAAAAATTAGCCCCCAAATATCGAGAAATTATAGTACTCTATTTTCTGGAAGAGCTTAATTATAAAGAGATTGCTGATATCCTCCATATTCCAACCGGTACCGTGGGCATTCGCCTCACACGTGCCAAAAAACAATTAAAAAAGTATTTACCAGCTGATGCTCTGTCTCTATGACCACACCCTCTACGCACGACCTCAAGGATGAGGTATTACAAAAAATCCGCACCGGTGATGTCCATATGAAATCAAAATCATATTTTGCCTGGCAAGTGATTGCTCTTGCTTTTGTCGCGGCCTTGATTGTGATCATTGCTGCTTGGATTGTGAGCTTTGTTGTTTTTAGTCTCAATATCAGTGAGCGTGCTTTCTTGTTAGGCTTTGGTTGGCGAGGTATTAGAACTTTTTTATTACTTTTTCCTTGGAAGCTGGCTTTAGTAGAATTGTTACTTATTGTTTTTCTCAATTGGTTGATTCATCGTTTTCGCTTTAGTTATCGAAGTCCTCTTTTGTACTCGCTTCTTGGTGGCTTTGTACTGAGTGGCGTACTGGCCTGGGTGATGCATAGTGGATCTATTCAACAAGTCCTGCTCGACCAACATTATCAAAACAATTTACCTGTGATTGGTTCACTATATGAGCGCTTAGAGCGACCTGACGATCAACCAAATGTAGTTCGTGGCATTGTAGTTGAAATCAAAATGGGAGGCATATTGATGCAAGATATTGATAAAGATGCCTTGATCAATGTCATCTTTCCTGAGGGACTTGTAGTTGGCCATCGGCTCCTGGTAGGTGACGAGATATTTGTGGCTGGCGAAATGACCAATCATGGTTTGGAAGCATATGGGGTTAAGAAAGTGATACATTTTAAAAGAAAACCGATTCAATAAAATTGCGAATGGCGAATTGCGAAGTGCGAATTGTAGCGCACTGAAGTATCTCTGGGCTTTTTTTCTCCCTTTGGCTTCTTCAATGTCGATCGTATGTTCTCCTTAGTTAGGTTAACAACAATTTAGAGGAGTTACATGCAAGCCATACCTTTTCCAAAGTGAAATAAAAATTTTTCCTTGGTGTAGTAACTGATGTCGCGACACTTTATTACTTTTAAGATTTATAGTTTATGTACAAGAAGATATTAGTTACTAGTGGTGTGGTTTCTTCTTTATTATTTACTGGTGCTGCTACCACATTTGCGCAGACTGGCATGATGAATCAGGTGAAAGATACCCGTCCAATGCATCGGATGATTACGGCCGAACGTATTGCAGATATGGCTACCAGACTTGGACTCAACGCTGATGAGATTCAGAAAGAATTAGATGCCGGTAAAAAACTTCCAGAGATTTTGCAGCAACACAATATTACCAAGGAGCAAATGGACAAACTCTTTCCCCGACCAGAGCGACCAAAGCTTTCTGATGAGCAATTAGCTGATATAGCTAGCAAGCTAGGACTCGATCTCGCTACTATTAAGCAAGAGTTGGCATCAGGTAAGAAGCTCCCTGAAATTTTGAAAGCGCATAATATTACTGATGAACAATTGAAGACTATTTTGGGTGAGAGAAAAGGTGAGTTTGGCAAGCGGAAGGGGATGATGATGCTGAAGATGGCCCCAGAAATTCTTCAAGCACAAGCTTCTATCTTGGGTATAAGTACTGAAGAATTGCAAACAGCGTTTAAGAATCGTGAAACATTGAAATCAATTGTTGAAGCAAAAGGACTAACTATGGAGACCTTTCATCAAAAGGTAAATGAGCAGATCAAGCAAATGATTAGTGACGGAAAGATTACTGGCGCCCAAGCAGAACTTTTACAAAAGATGATTGAGCACAAGGGTAAGATGCCTAGATCAGTGAGTGACTCACAATAGGAAATGATGTTAACGGGGAGCTAAGTGCACTTGGGGGTAGAGGAGATATAAGCAGAATAGGACATGCATAGGAGGCTTCTACCCCCACAATTATCTGAAAGAGGACATGAGGAAGTTGAGAGTGGAGAGTTGAAAGTTGTCCCGAAAGGGGGCCCTTTGGGAAGAGTTTTGCGATCATAGGGTGTTGTCATAGACCAGCTATTTAATTCATCCTGAGCGTAGTCGAAGGATCTGGTCCATACTCTGTTTACTGGAGTGAAATGCTCAACTTGTCACTCTCAATGTTTCCCCTAACTTTGATTGCGCACCTCTGAACTTTGCTCTCATCAAGGTTTACTTTTCTTTTCATCTGCGCTAATTTGGAAGCTATTTTAATAAAAATTATGAGTATGAGAGGGTCTCTGTTTGCAGATAAAAGTCTGGATTTAACTGATGTTCAAAGTTATCAAGCTCGTAAGTTGTTGGTTTGTCACCGAGATGGAGATGTCGATGTTGCCTCCCAAAAGAATGTTACACTAACGAGAGCTGAAATTGGTGAATTGTTAAGAGATGCTGATGGTCCTAAAAAATGGAGCAAGCTAGCTCTTGGTATAGCAGCACCACATCATCAAGTAAGTGCTAGTCCTGACAATGTTTTAGATTATTGGGCTGGATCAGCTATGTTAAAAGCTCCAGGAAATAAGGGGTTTCGTGAAGATTTATGTGCTGCTGCGGTGGAGGTGATTAAACGTAATCCCGGTAAATATACTGCTGATACGACTAACTTGGAGCATGACTATACTGCTGTAGCAAATTTGTTAAGTGCCAACCAAGATTTTCAAAGTGACATGAGAATTGTTCTGGTCAGCAGAAGAGCAAACTCTTATTTGGGAGTGGTTCACTATAGCGGAATTCATTCCTTAGCCACAGTTTCGGAAAAAGACGTACTCAGGATAATTGAAGCAATTGCTCGAGAGTGTGGTATTCAATCCACTGAACCAGGTTATGGTTCAGTAATTGATACCATCAATACAGTAAAAGATCCACGTTTATTTATAGATCTTGTGCAAAAAAAAGCGAATAGCCTGCAGATCAGTCTGACTATCGACGATGCTTTGAAAATTGCCTATGTTCTTTATTATAAACGTTATGAATATGTCAGTGCAGCTTTAGATTTACGTAAAAGAGCGGCTGCTATTCTAGAAGTTGAGCCTCAATATACATTAGAGGAGGCTGCAATAGTTATTGCTGGACTGACGCTTCATGATCGTCATTGTCTGGTGTACGGTAGAGATCTTATGGATAGATATGTTTCGGCTGCGAGACAGCTTGGTTTTACCCTGGGTGAAAAAGTATATTTTAGTGAACGTGGTACACCCAGAGAAGGCATTTTGGTAGCATTGAAACCATCATCACTGTCATCGAGGATAGTCGCTATGGTCAATTGCCCAGATAAGCTTCGCGAACATGATTTGGTTCAGTTGAGCATATCTGCACTCGAAGGTAAGTAAACTGCTATAGTGATGGAGCTTATTCTTGTATTTATTTTATGGCTATTTTGCTTAACTTTTGGCAGCATTTACGTAAACCTGACTATTGCTACCGATTGTTAGGCGCTTTAGCTTTTTTGGGTGTTAGTGTTTGGCTTAACTTTCAGGCTGGTACATATGCTTACCATACTATGAGCAATGGTGTTAGCGATTTTTTTCTCGATCAGGTTTCAACCTATGATGTCTCATTCTTATTTATTCAAGGTGCCTCAGCAATGGCAATTGGTACTGTACTTTTGTGTATTGCCAATCCACCAAAATTGATTGATGCAGCTGCTACCATTGCTCTTTTGTATTTGTTTCGATCAGTATTTATTAGTCTGACGCATTTGGGACCGCCATTGGCATTAGGTGATATTGGATTGGGAGATACGCTTACCTCACGTTTTGTGCAAGGAGCTGATTACTTTTTCTCAGGTCATACAGCCTTGCCTTTCATCATTGCTCTTTTATTTTGGCAGAAGGTTTGGGTAAGAAATACTTATTTAGTGCTGACGGTGATTTTTGGTATTGCCGCTATACTGGGACATCTGCACTACAGTATTGATGTTTTTGCGGCCCCCTTTATTGCTTATGGTGTGTATTCAATGCGTAAATATTTGTGGGAACCAAGTATATAACGAACGAGTATGTTGCATCATGAAATTTTAATGTCGGAAGGAGAGCTCAAATCTAAGGATGGTCTACTATTTTTACCGGGATATGGTCAAAGTATTGAAGAGATTGAGCCACTACTAAGCTCTATCTGTCGTGATATGGTGCGAGTATTAGTACAGCCTCCCTTACAGATCAAAAATAAAGGGAAATACTATTGGGCGCAATTTGAAAAGGATGTAAGACCTCTGGCTTTTGATCAAGAGCAAATTCGCACTGCAATTCACCAAGTACTTGCTTTGGCTTTACAAGTAAAAGAACAGCATCATTGGAGGCGTGTGTTTCTATCTGGGTTTAGTCAGGGAGCGGTAGTGGCGGCGCATGCGATTGATCAAGCTCCAGGACAGTTTGCTGGTGCTGTGCTTTCGCATCCAATTATACTGCCAGCACTTTTAGAAGGCGGTACTGTGCCTTTACCACCTTTGCTAATGCTCCAATCCCCAATTGGTACTGATGATTTTGTCACTGCCATTGATCATCAGCATATGTTAGAATGGTTAGAGGCTAGAGGTAGTGTGGTGCACCGTAAAGAAGTCACTGGTGGCCATGCCTTTACCAAAGACATAGCTGCAGCAATAGAATCTGCTATTTCTGATTGGCGCAAAAAATAAAACGTATGCAAAAATCCATTGATATACTTTCAGAATCACCAAATCCTTATCGGGTGATTGCTGACCGGCTCAAGGTGCCGGCCAATGCTGTAGTTTATTATCCCTGCTCTGGTAGTGATGATTGTCCACGTGAAGGTTTTCCTCATCATCGGGTGATTTGTGCTGACCAAAATGCTGACGATATGGCCCTATTAGCTGAAAAGGGATGTGAGACGCATGTGGTCGACGTGTGTACTTTCGAACCTACGTCTAATGGAGTAGACGTATTGATTTTACAAAACCCTGCGCTCAATGCATTGGAATTTGTCGATACTGTCAAAGGTGGAGGACTCGTCATCGCTAATAATTGGCATGGCTCTGCCGGCCAAGTGAATAGACAACCCAATATGGACTTGGTAGCTGTAATGACTAGTCCTACACACAATCCACGTTGGCTAGATACTGATATTGCGGGTTGTTTTGAAATGGTTAGTACTGATCAGGAATTGGACGCAAGAGGATTGTTGGCAAAATACCAGGCTTTGGTAGACAAGTATGCTTCAGGTACTATTGGCAATAGTATTGTTGATCGGTATCAGGCGTTATATGCTGCAAGTTACGATACGATGATGGATGACCATATAGTCATGGATGCCACTTCATCACTTGGTTATGTGTCTTTACCCCAATTGCCCAAGAAAAAGGCTTTTGCTGATGGCGATCTTGCCATTTTTAGAAAGAAAAATGAATCAGAAGCCGAAGCTAATGCCAGAAAAGTAACTGTTATTCAAAATTTGATTGATGTGCTTCCTGAAGAAATTGGTGTTTGGTTTAGCAGTTCACTGGCTAAATTGTTAGGGATCACCATTGATGTCACGACCAAAACAGCTTTACACGCATTATTAGTTGATACCAAATTGAAAGCTATCAAGCTGGCAATAATCGAGCATGTGACCGAATACTTTCAGAAAAAAGCAAGCATTCGGTCTCAGTTTTTAGCTATTGTCCCTGATAAACGTTGGCAGATCCCATTTTCTTTAGAGCAAAAGTTTGGTTTGCGGGGCGATCCAGACTTTGCTGCTGAAGTGCCACAGGAAGTACTTGATGTAGAGACACTATTTATTGCTGATCAACCGTAAGCTGATGCTAAGGAAGGAGTAAAAATCAAGCTTAACTAATATTGTCCTTAATTGCTTGGGCTACGGTACTCGCAATTCTTGTATCCAAGACACTTGGAATAATAAAGTCAGGATTGAGCTCAGTATCACTGACGCAACTGGCGATTGCCTTTGCTGCAGCCAACTTGATCCGGTCATCTACTTTTTTTGTTCGTGTGGCTAAGAGTCCTTTGAATACTCCAGGGAATACCAAGACATTGTTGATTTGATTGGGGAAATCGCTGCGTCCAGTACCAACAATATATGCACCAGCTGCTTTGGCTTCATCAGGCATAATTTCTGGCACAGGATTGGCCATAGCAAGAATTGCCGGTTTGTTAGCCATCATTTTTATTTGTTCTGGCTTAAGCGCTCCAGCCACTGATAGGCCGATGAAAATGTTAGCGCCTTGGAGTGCAACACTAAGGTCACCAGTACGTTTTTCTGGATTAGTGCGACCAGCTACCTCTCGTTTCTCTTCATTGATATCGTCACGATCAATACTCACTATGCCTTTGGAATCACAGACAATAATATCTCGAATGCCATAGCTGAGCAGTAGTCTGGTAGTTCCTAGTCCTGCTGCTCCTGCACCATTGACTACTACCTTTACTTGTTCAGGCTTTTGACCGGTAATTCTTAAAATATTAATCACTGCAGCAAGGGTGACAATGGCCGTGGCATGTTGATCATCGTGGAAAACTGGAATATCCAAACTTTCACTGAGTCTGCGTTCAATTTCAAAACACTGTGGAGCTGCTATATCTTCGAGATTAATACCGCCAAAGGTGGGGGCAATAGCCATGACAGCTTGAATAATTGCTTCTGGATCTTGGGTACTCAGGACAATTGGATAAGCGTCTACGCCACCTAGTTCTTTAAACAAAATTGCTTTGCCTTCCATTACTGGTAGAGCTCCATATGGACCAATATTTCCTAGGCCTAATACTGCCGAACCATCTGAGACCACCGCAATGGTGTTGCCTTTGATCGTATAGTCATAAGCTTCTCCAGGATTTTTACCTAGATGCGTAGATACTGCGCCTACACCTGGGGTGTAAGAAATACTTAAATCATTACGGCTCAACATTGGTCCTACCTTGCTGTAGATACCTACTTTGCCTTGAGCTTTTTTATGTTTTAAAAGTGCTTCTTCGCTGAAGTTCATTGTGCATACATTAATAGTAAGTTGATTTTACTCGGACAGGAACTAAAAGTAAAAGCTGGGCAATTCTTCACTCTCAAAAGATCTCTGCTCTCTGATCTTTGCTCTTTGAACTGAGATTGAAATTGTTTCTTTCGTTAAAAAACAGTATTTTAGGTTTGTTAAAAATGAAGTATGAATGCTATTTTAGACGGTGCAGAAGCGGTGATGAAACATGCAACCACAGTGACTATTGATGAAGAGAGGTTGCGGGCTTTTGCTGAGCAGTATCAACCGACACATAGTAAACATTGGTTGCGTGATGCTCCTTTTGATTTAGCTAGTTTGTCAGTAGAAAATAGTGCTAACTTTTTGTTGCTTTTTTATTCGTTAATTTTTTGTTTCTGGGGAGAGCCCAAGTGGACTATCGAATATCAAGGTAAAAAATATGATGGTTCATATGGTTTGTTAGTAGCATTAAGAAGAGCTTATGAAGAAGGGAAACCAATATTTGATTGGAGTTATTGGCAGAATATATCTCATGAAGCATTTGCAGCCATCTTAGCAGGCAATGTGGAGATCCCACTTTTTGCTGAGCGTTTGGCTATTGTTCATGAAATTGGAATAGTAACGAACGATCGCTATCGAGGCCAAGCAGCCAATTTGATCAAAGCTTGTGGAAAAGATGCGCGAAAGCTACTCGCATTACTGAGTGATTATTATCCATCATTTCGAGATATCAGTACCTACAATGGACTGTCTGTACCTTTCTACAAACGAGCCCAATTATTTGTGATCGATATTTTCCATTTCTTCGAAGGTCAAGGCTTGGGTGAGCTCCATCACACTGATAGCATTACAGCTTTGGCTGACTATAAAGTCCCTCAGATATTACGACACTTGGGTATTATCACGTATGGATCTGATTTGGCACAAAAAGTCGATACCAAAATTGAGCTTGCTTACAATTCTCCTCCCGAGGTAGAGATCAGAGCTGCCAATGTCTGGGCTATAGAACTAGTAAGAAGCTCAATTGCTGTCCGTATTCCCGATGTCACCACTACCGCAATCAATGATGCATTGTGGTTACAAAGTCAGGCCACCAAAGATATGCGTCCTTACCACAGATGTAAGAATATTTACTATTAGCCACAATTCGCACTTCGCAATTAAGTTAAAGCATTCAAGTTTCTCCGCAGAAAACAACTATATTCAAAAATCTCTGCACTTTGATCTTTGCTCTTCACCTCTCTCCCCCCATGTCTTCACATAAACGCATTCTCTTATCCTCACTCCTATCCTCAGTCTTAGTCTCAGTCTTACTCTTGTTATTTGAGCCAATTGCTCAAGCCCAATCCCAAGCGCCCGTTCCTCCGGGGCGAAAGGTGGTAACCAATATTTACTTCAGGAGCTATGATGTCCATTTCATAATCCATCCTGATTCTCATATGGATGTAACCGAAAAGATTACCGCTGATGTAGGCAATCTTACTAATAAGCACGGTATTTTTCAGGTAACTTCTACTCGTTATCGTGATCAGAAAGGCAATATGGTAGACACTCCCATTACATTACAATCCATCACTAATTTTAGTGGGCAACCAATACCATATAAAGAAAGCAAAAATAATTGGGATCACACTATTAGTTGGCAAATTGGTGATGCTGATAAACTGATTCAAGGAGTTAATCAGTATCAGATCCAGTATCAGGTGGGGAATGTGATTGATAGTAGTAATGCTCAGTACGATCAATGGAAATGGGATGTATTGGGGAGTTTTTGGGATTTAGAGATAGATCGCTTTCAAGCAACAATAGACTTTCCTTCTCAAGCCATTGCTCAAAGTGTCAAAACAACTATGGGCAAAGTAGGATCAGAGAAGGCTCAAGGCGTGAAAAGTGAATGGGTCACTCCAACGAGGCTCGTCATTCAAACCACTAAAACTGCTGGTCGTAATGAAGGTGTGACAAGTACGGTACAAATTGCCAAAGGAGCGGCTGGGGCTAGTATCTTTACTCCTTATACCCCTGGTTTTGGTCAGGAAATAGGCCGTATAGCTCTGTATGCATTTCCTTTCGTCATTTTCATCATTGTGTTTGCACTTTGGTATCGTTTTGGCCGAGATGCCAAAACACATCGAACAATTATTGCTGAATATGCACCACCGGAAAATATGTCGGCAATGGAAATGGCTTTATTGCTTCGTCACGGACGTTGGTCAAATAAGCTGATCAGTATTGGTGTCATGAACTTAGCTGTAAAAGAATTTATCAAAATTCACATTACTAAAAAGTTTTGGGGACTAAGCACAGAGGTGATGCTGGAAAGTACTTTGGATGAAGCTAAAAGTGCTCGTATTAGTGTAGGTGAGTTAAACTTGCTTCACGATCTCATGGGCTGCCGAGTGAGTAGTCCGTCGGGTTTTGTTTCGAAGAGCGAATTACAATTGAATTTGCGCCAGAAGGTATCTTCTATAGAAGACCGCACTCGGGAGAATCTCCAAGCAAAGCAGTATATTGCTACTTATTCCTGGGACTTTTCGACAATATTTTATGTTGTTGGACTGGTATTGTTTTTCGCTGCGGGAATCGGTGGCTCTTACTATGGTC
>CAZXKW010000023.1:0-10943 GCA_964641565.1 uncultured Candidatus Peribacteria bacterium | reverse complement strand
GTTTTATTTAAGTATTTTTCTGGATCACTAACAAAGCTATCTCTACAATTGATATTGCAGAAGTAATATTTTTCACCCTTATGCACAGCGTGGAGTTCGTTCTTGCTAGGATCAACTTTCATGCCACATACTGGATCAATGACTGCTCCAGAAGACGTATGTTCAATGCTACAACATGATAACTCCACACTGCCGCCTCCTAGAGAAGAATGTTCTTTATCACTAGCGACACCTGCAGAACGGCTTTTGTTATTATTACCACAACACGATGATTCATTCATATATTTAAAAGTTATTGATAAGATAGTTATTAGTACTGATTCTTTCCTATTCCACCATTTCAGCCATAGAAATAGGTAGTTGATGTATTGAATCTCCATGTACCATTTGGGTTGATACTAATTGTCTGTATGTTTATGAGCTGCCATAGGATCAATCTGAATGTCGTAACATTAAGTAAAGTTAATAGTAAAATTGTACATACCCATGGCACAAATACCTTGTACTACAGCATTGGCAGCCTGAGCGGGTATTTCAATGCTGGTGACACCAGAAGCTGGTAAGTGCTTACTATAGCCTATAGCTGGCACAGTAAGTGAGGCAGAGCAATCAAAAGTTCCTTCAGTCTTTACCTGAATAATAGTAGGAACACCTGCTTTTGCTGTCGTTACTCTTGGCGAATAACCTCCTTTAGCCAGGATCTGAACAATTTGTTTACCTTCAGTACTGATTGCTGTGCTTTGGGGCTCGTTTACGCTTGAAGAGGTATTGTTTTGCACTACAACGATAAAGCCAAGAATAACAACTACAGTAACAATTACAGTGATAACAGTGGATTTCATAGAATGAATTTATAAAGTAGTAAGAGAAAGAAAAAGGTATGATTTAAAAGTTAAACATAGGCCGGATTAAACCTGCTGCAGCAAAACTGTTGAGTAAATTAAAAATGGCAAAGAACAACACAATGAGTCCAGCAGCTTTAAAGAAAACACCTGATTGTAATTTGCCATGAATACTCAAGGAGCTAAAGCTGAGGAGAGCCAATACAGGCAAGGTTCCTAAGGCAAAGAAAAACATAATCAAAGCTCCAGTCCAAAAATTGCCGGTACTTAAGGCATAGATTTGCATAGATTGAGTAAAGCCACATGGTAAAAAGAAAGTAGCAACACCAATCAGAATAGGAGTTAAGGTATGATTAATGTTTTTCAACCCATGCACACGCTTACCTATGAGACTAGGTAGGGTTACCTGTAGTTTCTTGAGACTAGGAAATATATCCAATAGGTTGAGACCTAAAATCAGCAAAACTATACCTACGATCAATCCTAGGATGAAAGTGCCAGTGACACCAAGTTGAAATGATGAGCCAAGAAGACCAATCAGGCCACCAAGAATTAAGAAAGACAACAAACGACCGACATGGAAGAGTATTTGTGGACGGACCTTGTCGCCCTCTTTGGCAAAACTAGCTGACATTGAGAGTACTAAGCCACCAACTACTGCCATGCAGGTAGAAACTGATGCAATCAGACCAATAATTACTGCAGTGCTAAAACTCACTTCTGAACCTCCAACTAGATTTACAATTCCTAGCTTTTGCAGAAGTATGAAAAAGGCAATAAAGGCTACAGCAATAGGAATAGCAATCTGAAAATCGGACCACTTAACTGTATGGGCAGTCTTTTCTATTGAGACTGTATAGCCATGTTTTAGCAAAACACTATTTAAACTAGCAACGATTTGCGACTCTGTCTTATCACCAAAATCTCCTTGCACTTCGACTTGATGATGCTTCAAAGAAGCGTTCACAGAGGTGACACCTGGCAAATCAATGACTTCACTTTCAGTAAGTAAAATGCATGACTTACAATGCATGCCCTTTATATGGAATAAGTAAGTTTTCATGAACAAAAAGTTAGTATAGTAAAAGTAAAAAACAAGCTTATTGAGTCCCTCCTGTCTGTTTGTTCCATATACTGATACCATTGGGCATTTCTCCTACAGAAATACGAGCCACTTCTTTAGATGTCGCTGTATCAATTACAGAAACATCGTCACTAAGTAAGTTAGTGACATACACAAATGTGCCCATTTTATTCACAACCACTCCATGAGGAGCGCTACCCACATTGATAGTCTGATCTACTGCTTTTTCACGAACATTTATTCTATACACTGTATTCGCTGTCGGCTGTTCAAAATAGTATCCCTGATCTGCCACGTATGCATACTGTGAGTCGGGTGTCGTATATATCTGTACGGGACCTTTGGCATCAATTGGTAAATCGATATATCCCTGTTCATTGGTTTGCACATTTACCCATGCGACCTTTTTGCTGTCATATACAGTTGCAAGTATATACTGACCATCGGCTGTAACTGCAGTTTGGATAGCAGCCCCAGACAATGGAAAAGACTCTACCTCGCCAGTGATTACATTAAGAGAAACTAAAGACTTTTTCCCTATGAGAGCGATAAAGAGTTGAGAATCATCAGGATGCATACGTAACCCATGAGGTTCACTGTTCTCACCCAACTCAAATACCCTAATAACCTTATTTGAATTTAAATCGACAGCATATATTTTCCCTTTTTCCTGGGAAGCAAGGTACGCTATATCACTAGCTGAATTAAAGACGACATGAGCTAAATGGGTATCGCTATCAATTGCTATTGCTCCTTTAATAGTGTCTGTGAGCGGATCAATAATGAAAATTTGATCTAACAGTCCATCAGTAACAACTTGTTCTTCATTTTCTTCTTTACCACCCATTGAACCACGATTGATATTTGCTGTTACCAAAACTTTTTTTCCATCAGGCGAAACTTGAACATTGTGAGCTGTATATTTTACAAATGTATTATTCTGAACATTAGCTAAATTAATCGCGGTAATGAATTTTCTGCTTTTGGCATCGATGACACCCACCTGACCTTCTGCCTCAAGTGCAACATATATCTTTTCATCATAGTTCTTATTATTAGTGTTGTTACTCGGATCACTAAGCAGCATGACAATTATTACAAATGGTGAGGCAATTAATAATGAAATAAGTACCCAATAAAGTTTATTCATAAATTTTTAAGTAATAGCTAAGAAGCTTACAGCCTTTTAAACTTTAATCGCAGTGAATTACTCACTACAGATACGCTCGACATCGCCATAGCAAAGCCAGCAAAGACTGGTGAAAGAAGCCAACCAAAAAGAGGATAGAACATGCCTCCTGCCAACGGTATGCCTACAATATTGTAAATAAATGCCCAGAATAAATTTTGCTTAATGCCACGCATCGTCAATTTAGAAAGACGAATTGCCTTCACAAGCTTGGATAAATCACCATGAAGAATAGTAATACCTGCGCTTTCGATCGCGACATCTGTTCCTGTAGCCATAGCGATGCCTACATCTGCTTGAGCAAGTGCTGGCGCATCATTTACTCCATCGCCAGCCATTGCCACTATACAACCATCTTTTTGCAACTCACGTATTTTTGACAACTTATCCGCAGGCATCACTTCTGCAACTACTTCATCAATATTAACTTGCTGAGCAATAAAGCGGGCCGTGTTTTGATTATCACCTGTGAGCATCACTACCCTGATGCCCAGTTTGTGCAGACTTCTCACTGCTTCAATCGCCTCGGGCTTTATGGCGTCAGCGACCATAAATATGCCTAGCACCTTTTCTTGGGAAGCTAATATTACTGGAGTCTTCCCCTCATGTGTCGCAATCTCAATTACTTCAGCGTCAATAGATAAATGTAATTCACTTATTAGTTTTATATTTCCAGCAAAGTACTCCATACCATTGACAGTACCTTTAACACCTTTTCCTTCGAGAGCCTTAAAATTACTCATAGAATCAAGCTTCAGCCCCTTTTTTTCCACAAAAGAAATGATCGCATGAGCTATAGGATGTTCTGATCCTTTTTCTAATGTTGCTAAGATAGAAACAATTTCATTATCAGTTAGGGGAGAGAAGTTTTGAATCGATGTTAGCTCTGGTTTCCCACGAGTAATGGTGCCAGTTTTGTCCACTACTAACAGATCTACCTGATGAAGCTTTTCAAGAGTAGCGGCGTCCTTTACCAGAATTCCTTCTCGAGCACCTTTTCCCACTCCTACAATAATTGCAGTAGGTGTAGCTAGTCCTAATGCACAAGGGCAAGCTATCACTAGTATTCCGACAAATGAAACCAGTCCATATGAAATTGCTTGAGAAAAACCAAGGGTAGGTGTCCCTAAAATCAGCCACGCATCAAGAAATAGGACAGCCACTATCAGTACAATAGGCACAAATATAGCTGATATCTTGTCTGCTAAAGCTTGAATAGGAGCTTTACTTCCCTGAGCCTCTTCGACCATGTGAATAATTTGAGCAAGCAGAGTTTCAGCGCCCACTTTCGTGGCCTTAAATGTAAATACACCGGTAGTATTCATCGTACCAGCTACCACACCGGCGCCTTTATTCTTTTGGACTGGCATTGGTTCACCAGTAACCATAGATTCATCAACATATGAAGAGCCATCGATAAGAATCCCATCCACAGGAATTTTGGTGCCTGGTTTCACGACAATATGATCATCTTGCACAACTTCATTAATAGGTACTTCCGTCTCTTTTCCTTGCCTTAAAACTAGTGCGGTTTTTGCCTGCAGATTGAGAAGCTTTTCTATAGCATCACCGGTTCTTAGTTTTGCCTTCATTTCTAAATATTTTCCTAATGTGATGAAGGCAATGACTACAATTGTCACATCATAATAGTTGTGTTCCACATCCAAATATGGTCGTAATGGCTCTTCAAGTCCTGTAAGCGCAAAGCTATAGAAATACGCAGCAAGTGTGCCAATACCAATCAGTGTATCCATATTTGCTTTACCAAAACGGATGAAACGGTAAACACCTTTCAAATAAGGCTTACCTACTACAAACAAAGTATAGGTAGCCATCAAGGGAAGAAGATGATGGAAGAATTCATACAAGTTAGTAGACATAGCTGAAAGCAAGCCAAACTGACTCAGTATATCCCAGCCCATAAAGAAGATACTAATGATTGCTAGAGGTAGCACTGCATAGACATGAGTCTTCATAGCTGCTAGTTCTGCGAGCTTCTCATTCTTTTCTGGATGAGACGCTTCACTAGCATTACGTGGGCGATCAATCACTAATGAATAACCTAATGGTTCAATAGTTTTTGAAAGTACCTGTGGATTTGTTTTGCTGTGGTCAAAAGCAATGGTGGCTGTCTCAGTACCATAATTCACTTCAGCTGATTGCACACCAGACTGTTTTTTAAACGTTTTCTCAATGATGCTTGAACATGAGGCACAGTGCATGCCTTTCACCTTATACTTCTGATTTTCATACATAGTAAATAAGATTAAGAAATAAGAAACACTAGCTTGTGAGATTCTTTTATTCTTTCTTAACAACAATGCCTACGCGAATTAGTGGCGGATTATAGGCTAACGCTAAATACTTACGCTCTTTAGCTAGTGCACTATCAAACTGCGCAATGGCTACATGCGGTGAACTGACAAACTCATGACCATCGTATAGTCCTCGATTATATGTAGTAAGACTAACAGGTTTCTCATTAGCATCAAAGCAGCATGTCATGCTACTTGCAGAGTCTTGTTCACAATTTGCACATGCTACTTCAGTCATATCTTCATGACCTACATGTGTTGAATCAGACAAAGCATGGCTAAAAGAGACCAAACAAATACTGTTGAGTCCTATGAGCATGAAAGCCAAGAATGTAGCAAAAAGCTTTTTGTACATACTGAACTTAGTTCGACAAATTATAAATCTTCAATAATTCCTCAATCGCTTTAGGCTTGTTCTCTTCCATTTGATGCGCAACACAGGTATCTAAATGTCCTGCCAACAAGTCTCTCTTTGCCGTCTTTAGTAGTCCGATGACGCTATCAACTTGCTGAATGATCTCTGGGCAGTAGGTGTTTTCTTCCACCATTTTCCCTACTTTCGTGAGAGTGCCAGTTGCCTGCCTGACTAGACGTAATGCTTTGCTCTTTTTAGGATGAGTCATATGATTCATTAACCTCCCCCCCAGGTTATATGCAAAACTGGCAAGATGCAAGTTTGAATAGTTAAAACCTTAATTAATACAGCTCCCCTTTAGTGTTGATGTGTGGATCTAAGTCCTGAACTAGCTAAAATCCCATCCGAACCTGAGTTGCGGAGCATGGGCATAACAAAAAAGGACCTTCAAAGTCCTGAAATGATCAATTGGCTCCCCTTATTGGTTAGCTTGAGAACTTTTGATGTACCAAATTCAAAAAAGTTTGCTGTTGATATGGCGTTGTTTAGTATTGATCTCTTTTAGCTCTTTTTTTCATCTTTGAATTTTATGATTGGGAAAAACTGAAATAGACTAATTATTAACAACCCTCCCATCATACCCAAAAACATGTCTTTCATAGTATCAGGAATATTTACTTGAGCATGTGTACCGAAAAAGACGTCGGTAGAAAATTCTGCAAATTCCCAAAATATAGTTATTGTTGAAATAGCGGTAAAAAGAAACAGTTTTGTTATAGCCACATGCATTTGCGGTATGACATTTATATGTTGAAGGGCTTTGTACAACATAATGAGAGTTGTTGTCATGGTCATGCCTCCTACAAAATGCATTGGAATATCAATCCAAGGAAAAAGGCCGTACATATCTACTGTTTTTGATAAGAGAATATGTACACCAAAAACAATTATGGGAGGTGTCAGCATCTTCAAGAATGCCGTGATGTTCCTAAATATGAACTTTATACGGATTTTCATTGGATATTGTAATGTCACACAAAAAATAACATATCAATGATACTTAGTCCTTTTTTCTGCTCCTAGAAATACTAATCAATCAAAATTAATGATACTTATTTTGTATTAAAATCACTAAAACAAAAACCAGAAAACCCCTTTATGGCTTCTATATAATCACTAACCCACGCAATTCAACACTATCTGCATGCAGCAAGTAGGTTGAATGGAAATCTAGCTAATCTTTATTTTGATGACAAATTGAACAATAGATTAGGTAATTGCTTTCAAAAGCATCATTTGGCTTTTTTAAAAAAAATGGGAACAATTACGATACCCGCCATAAGTGTCAAAGTGAGAATGACATCATACCCCATCAATGATTGAAAACTAAATGGATTTAGCTCTAAGTTATTTTCCAAGTAATATCGATAATCAGATTGCAAAGTAACTCTATTAATTTTATCCCAGTGATAAACAATGGGGCCAATAACGGCTAATGCAAAAATGAATCCAACACTTATACCTATCAAAAATAAAAAGTATCTACTTAGAGCACTATTACTGTCTAATTCAGTAACTGAAGCAAGTAATTGATTGGCAGAATTGATTGTTTTATTCCTATTTCTTTGACTAATCGTAATTTTATAAATTGTAGCAATAAGAATACAGACAAACATGAGAAGTGAAATATCCGCAACCATGTAAAGATAATTGAGATTAAAAATTGGAACCGCTTTTAAGACTTGGAATCCAGCATAAAGTGACGTCCCTTCAAATGACCGGAATGCAACAGCTTCTCCTCGGGAAACAATGGAAACTAGGGAAATATATACTAATAAAACAGCCCAAGACAAAGCCAATATTCTAATATGTAATTTTGAGCCAAATTTCATGAGTAGCTCTCTTAATCTAAGGAAAGTACTCATTAAATTAGCCCCGGGTAGCCCAAGCATAAATGTAGCCATTACCGGATTTTCATTAGTAGTTTCACCCAATGCATAGCAATTTATATAGCTTCGATAGAACCATGATAAAAACAAAATGGGTAACGTTACTATACTAACAACGACTAGAACTTTATTCAGCTGATATAGATCAAAAAAGAAACTAGCGATTGGGGAGTGAAGATAAAAAGCTTCAGAGATCGACACACTCAGTTCTAAAACAATTTTAGGCAATATAAAACCACCAGCAAGCAACAAAAGGTTAATAATAAGCAAAATTGTTCTCAGTAATGGCAATTTAAATACAGTATTTTTGCGGAAAAATTTTTCTTTTTCCGAGTCTCTAAGATAATTAGATAGATATCGGATATTCATCACATCATTGATACTCATATTGTTCGTTAAAAACTGGTAACATCACTCAAAGATCACTTTAACATAAAACACAACACACAAAAAAAACCCAAATATTTTTTGGGCTTCTGGATAATCATTGGCTCACACAGTTCAAAGCTGTCTGTATGCAAATAGTTGCACCGTGTGCACGCTAAAGAATCTATGAAAATGTCGACTTTATCGTCGCTTTATTTCTATCCTGATAATGTAGCCACAAAATCAGCGTCGATAAAAACCACCGAATCAACCACATATCGACACTATATAGATTATTTATGCTAGACCATAATGTTCCTTCAGAGTTCGCTCCGTTAATGTGCATGTTTGATCCATTGTATACCCCAATAGCTCAACACCACGTTTAACATCTTCAACGTTGATTGCTTCGACTTCTAGAAAAGTTGGTATGCCGGCCATGGCATCAATATCAAAATGAATATTCTGATACAGATAGCTAACTCTCTCCTTTTGTGAATGCCCATATAGTTCAAAGCCAGAAGCAAGTAGCACTTGCACCATCCCTTCATAGTTATCAAACACCACTTCTATTTCTTCATTCTGCAGAACTGTTTTTGTGGAATAAGCAATCTTATAAGTAAGAACATTTTTCCCTGCCATTTTCCTTAATCTGATTTTTTGCCCATTCGAATTACGAAAGAAATCTGCCACTATATGACCATTAAATATTTCACGTGCCCCCAGTGAATGTAGGCGATTTTTTATACTTTCCGTATCAATTTCCAATATTTTAACCTCACATTCGTACTGACTCATGTTGGTGAAATTTATTTAACCCAACACGCTCTGCTTCATCTTCTCCCACTCCTCCATCAAAGATTTAATAATTCCTGTAGGAAAATGACTTGCCTGCATAAGCGCGGCGACTTCAGTATATGGGACCCATTTATATGCTCTTAATTCATCAGTATTTAAGGTGATTTCTCCAGCCTTATATAATACCCAAAAACTGACCCGTGCTTGTCCTCTAAAACCCTTTTGTACTTGTAACTCTTGAGGCCAATCGTACACGATAGTAACATCACTCCTTTCTAAAACCTGGAATTGAATACCAGGCCCTAGTTCCTCCTGAATCTCTCTCTTTAGAGTATCAAGGTGTTCTTCACCAGGTCGCATGCCCCCTTTCACAAAATCCCATTCATTGTCACGAGCTTCAACTAACTGAGTTAATAGAAATTCGCCCTTAGTATTCACAATAAGTGCAGCTGCATTTGCACGATAGGATTGATTCTTTTCCATTTTAATTAGTTATAATGTTGCCCATGAATACTATCTACCAGATCAAATGCATCGAGCACAGGACAGGTGACAATCGAGCCAGCACTACCTCCACCGTAAACTACCCCCTTCTCTATCAATTGCTCAATGATTGTATCAAAACCACTTACTTTCATTAACCAACGAAGATAATACACATTACCACCACCAACCCAAACAATATTAAAGTCTTTCAGTATTGCAGACAATTGTTCCGGATGATGCTCATACTTGTGCAGATCTATCAATGTGATTTGCATACCTAAAGACGCAAACTCACTCCTGGTTTCTGTCACAAAACCTTTTTAATGGTCAGGATAAGGATCGGCTGCGTTCTCAATTAAGGCAAATCTAATCTCTTCAGCCTTTTTCCCTACCAAAGTAAGAAAGTGTGGGAGCAACTCAGGACTAATACCTGTTGATGAGAGAAAGAGTTTCATAATAGTGGAATTAAAGTAAGATCGTACTAATCGAATAGTTTTCCCAATAAAGCTCCTTGGCCTGCCTGTAGAATATGAGCAGCAGTTAAAGGTATCCAAAAACATTCCAGTCTTGTGGGTTCCTGTTTACCGTCGTGTAGCTCAGCGCTTTGCCAACGTTCAGGTAAAGGATCTATTGGAACTGCTAAGAAGAAGTGTCTTTCTTGGATCTCATAGCGATACGGCGTGATATCGTACTCAGCAATACCTAAAAGTTTTTTGATCACAAAACCCTGCTTTCCAGTCTCTTCCTGCAGTTCTCTTAATGCAGCTTTCTCAGGTATTTCGCCCTCTCTAATACTACCAGCAGGTACTTGAATACCGACTTCCTCAAAAGAATAGTCAATATGCCTGAATACCAAAAGCTTTTGCTCTTGTATACAATAAACAACTGCTTTTTGTTTCCTAATCTTTTCCATGTTGATAAAAGTATTCTTATTGGTATTTTCTTACCCCAAGAATATATTGAAACTCAAAAAAGGCCAACTTGGGCTGAGTTGGTGATTATGGCTTCCATATAATCATTGGCTCCCCCTCCTGGTTAGCTTGCGAACTTTAGAGTTTAGTCACTTCTCTCTTGGTGGGATCAGAACGCTCATGCACTAACAACAATTCTCAATTAATTTCTGACATGCTTTATCATTACGGCAGCAGGTCTGATTTCGCCATAATTATGTTTATCCATATTATCCGCTAGATAGGTAGCCACAACATCAGCAAAGGGTGGACTAGGCTGATCGCGGACACATTTTAAAGCGACATTATAGTTAATACCTAAAACCCTCATAAATTCAGCATAAATTCTGCATAAATTCTACATAAAACCTGCAAAAATCTGTCGCAGCTCGTCATCATCATGAAATACATTATAGTATTCCAGTTCTCGCATTTCGGCATTATTAGGAAGGCCTATATGAATAAATCGGTGATCACCACCAGCCGCAGCATCCGCCTCAAGTTTAGTTCTTAGAGCATTACTTTCCGCAATCTTCTTTACAATTCTTATTAATTCATTTCTAGCAACCGGTCGGTCTTTCCCTCGGGCCTTCAGGGCTCTGATATCTC
>CAZXKW010000022.1:0-10989 GCA_964641565.1 uncultured Candidatus Peribacteria bacterium | reverse complement strand
GCGCTGGTGCGATTTTAAATGCTTGCCAGAATATAGATGGGCTAGTATTGAAGCGGGTATTGGGGATGTGAAAGAGACTCACTATTTCTTCAGTACCTAATGTTAGAGTAGGTACCATCGGAGTTAGCTTCCTCAATAAAAAGTACTTTTCGATCTTATGTTTATTGAGATATTTTTTCACCTCCATTTTGTTGAGGTCGATGCTACTGAATTGATTGAGTGAAGCTAGAATATTTTTCATTTGCAGCTTAGCCGCATCCTTGTCTCCACTACTGACTACAATTCGAATGTTCGTGGCGAAGTTGTTGTGGTTGAGTTTTGCTTCAATCAATTTAACCCGTTCTTCTTCACGTGGTGTTAGGCGTTTAGGTTCTTTTGGTGTACTGCTAGCGCTATTGGTAAAGAAGTCCCAAATAGCTATAAATGGGCGTAGTATAAGTATACCTTTTGGTCCGGATTTGCCTTGAAAAAGATCCTTGGCTTTTTTCTTACCTTTTTTTAGCGTGCTTTTGGTTGGTGCTGCCATACAGATTTGAATGGCGGCAGTTTCGTTTTCAGCTAATTTACTCAAAGCATTAGTGATTGCATTGAGTGGGTCAGATTCTAGTTGATTATAGGTTTTGATTGGTAAGTAATGAGCTTCTTTCATTGCTAACTGTACTGTCTCGGTGTAGGCGTTGGCTTGAAATAAAGGATATTCATCTACAATATCAACTGTGGCATCAGCATAGTATGAAGTAAGTTGCTTCTCTACCACTGTCTCCCATCCCTGAGGAACGATAATATAAAAGTAAATCAAATGCTTTTCGACGACACATTCAAAAGTGATTGTGTCAGGATATTTCCAGATCTGATACCATTTGCGCTTGATCATGCCACCTAAATTGGTAAGCAGCTGCTCCATGATACTAATACTTTCTTTGAAGTCTTTTTCCCGATCTTTGCTACGTTCATGATCTTTAGGATCTTCTGCTCTAGGTACACTGACACGGAGAAATACCAATTGTAGTGCGGATTGGACAGCTTGGTACTGGCGAATTGCAAAGAGTATGCTTGCACCAATAAAAACTAGAATGAGGATGAAAAGCACATATGACATGCCCGAAAAATAATGTACACTCTCATTGTAAACCAGCTTTAGCGATAAGTACATGAAAACAACGCATCGGGATGAAGATTTTGAGTGCCAAAATTGCCACATGATGGTCCCACGCCGTGGAGGTGGGTATTGTCGCAATCACTGTCCTAATTGTCTTTACTCATATCATGTCGATTTGAAGCTTCCAGGTGATCGCAAATGCACCTGCGAGTCACTGATGAAGCCTGTTGATATGATTTATAATTCAGCAAAGAAGACGTATCAGATCATTCATGAATGTCTCAAGTGTAAGTATCGACACCCGGTAACTGTGGCTAAGGATGATAGTAAGGAGCTCATATACAAGCTAACTAAGGAGTTTGCTGAACAAAAAATGATGCAGATTTAGCCAAATACGTTGGTTCTCACTATTCTTGGATGAAAGGATTATTGGAGTATCTATAATGATGAGTTGGCAAGAATTTGTTTTCTCGTTTGTCAGTTAACAATGAAATGTAGTAGCCAAATTGGGCGAGATAGGTTACTCTCTGGCAGATTTAAAATTATGTTTGCGTTATTATGGCAGCTCAAGAAACTCTGGTTAGTTTTGATACAGTTACATTTACTTATGAAAACGATCATCAAATTTTAGATGAGGTCGACTTTTCTGTACGTAAAGGCAGTAAGGTGACTATCATGGGGCAAAATGGTGCAGGTAAAAGTACTATTTTTAAACTGATCACTAAGCAGTTTACTCCTACGGATGGACGGGTGAATGTGGTCCCTGGTGTCAGTATTGCCATAGCTCCTCAGGTTACCCCTCAAGAAGATCGTGAGCTCACGGTGAAAGCCTTTTTTGAAAAATATCATGGAGAGAAAGCCTATGATATTGATCGTAAGATTGATGATGTGTTGGCTATAGTGAATGTGCATGCACCTAAAGATCGGATTATTAAATCATTTTCAGGTGGGCAACAAGCACGTTTGCTTTTAGCATCAGCATTGATTCAAGATCCTGATGTTCTCCTTTTGGATGAGCCAACAAATAATCTAGATCATACTGGCATTGATCATTTATTGAACTTTATTTTTGACTATCCCAAAACTGTAATCGTTATTTCACATGATGCAGATTTTTTGAATGCCTTTACTGATACAGTTTTGTATTTAGATATATTTACCAAGAAAGTAGAGCAATATGAAGGAAACTATTTTGATGTAGTGGAACAAATTGAAATTCGCAAGCAAAAGGAAAACAGTAAGAACGCTCAGTTAGCAAAAGGAATTCAAGAAAAACGTGACAAAGCAAATGTGTTTGCCCATAAAGGAGGTAAAATGCGTGCTGTGGCTAAGCGTATGAATCGTTTGGCTGATGAATTGGAAGATGAAGTAGTTGATGTCCGTCGTGAAGATAAGACTATTCGAGACTTCACTATTCCTTGTCAGGAAAATATTGGTGGGGAAATTGTAAAAATTGATAGTTTTACCATTATTCAAAACCATGAGCCTGTGGTGAAAAAGGCTTCAGTTATTGTGCGTAAAAATCAGCACCTGTTGCTTACTGGACCTAATGGTATTGGGAAAAGCACACTTCTAGAAGCATTAGCTACTGGTACAGCAAAGGGGGCTACCATTGGTGAGGATATTCGAGTGGGGTATTATCGTCAGGATTTTTCTACTTTGAACTTTGAACATACTGTTCATCAATCATTATTGGAGGCTCTTGAATCTGCTGCTGGTACGGGTAAGTCAATGGAAGAGCTTTTGCGTTCTGTTGCAGCGGGATTTTTGATTACCTCAGCGCTCATTAATAGTAAAATTGGCACTTTGTCTGAAGGACAGAAGGGCTTGGTTGCATTTGCTCGATTGGTGTTACAAAGACCTGGGCTATTGATCTTAGATGAGCCAACTAATCATAACAATTTCCGTCATTTGCCAGTGATTGCTAAGGCGTTGGATGAATATACTGGTGCTATGATTTTGGTCTCACACGTGCCCGACTTTGTGATGCAAGTAAGAATCGACCAAGAGCTAGATTTGACTAGGAACCACTAAGTTAGAGTGTGTTACTATTACTTTTAGCAAAAAACACTTAAACAAAGTAGTTATTAATTAACTGAGCAATTATCCAATAGTGGTTCTAAATTTGATACTTAGGCTAGTTAATTATTAATCTTGGTGCTTTTTAGCGTTTAGTTGTTCTGTTATAATAGTAGGATTAATAGATTTATGAATCGTGAGCAGCGACGTTATGCAAAAGGGTATTTAGATTGGGTGGATGGTTTAACACGAGAATGCACATCTAGTACCGAAGCAGGTGTTGAAGCACGTCGGCTTTTACAATTTCATGCTAGTTATGCAGCCAAAGTAAGAGCTGATTTGGGTGAGATTATTCCTGTTGATGATAAAAATGCAGCAGATGTACTTGTTGACGTACAAGAAGTGCCTGTAAGTAATACTCGGTTAAAATTACGCGAAGCTTTGCAAGCTAAATTATCCGTTGATAAGGGTGAATATGAAGGGATTTCGTTGATGAATGCTGCAGCTTTGAGATCAAAAGTAAGGACAGGTTCTATTAGTGTGAGTGGTCTCAGTAATTTTATTTTTGCTAATCGTATTCCCATACCTACAGGCTATAAAGTATTTAAGCCCAATAAAGGAGAAAAAAAACGGGCAACCACATTGCCAACCCTTGAGTACTATGAAGTCGTGAATGCTAAGGATAGTCATGACAATCAGGCAAAAGATGGGATAGTTGTGCATTTGCCCTTTAGTATAGGCACAAATGAGGGGATTCCGCTCCCGCCAGGATACGAAGTGGTTGCTATTCAATCCATTGACGATGAAATTGACGATGAACATTTTGTGCTTAAACCACAAGCAGATCGGAATATTCCTGTCACATTTAATCTAGATACACCCTATCAAGCAGGCTTATCTATATTGATTAGGAAAAATGACAATGAGGCAAGTGGTTGTGGTCATTATCTTCCGACCCCAGAAGAGCGTTCATTCTGGTCTACAGTTTTGCCTCTACCTGATGATATCACTGCTCGATTTACAGCGGGTGATAAGAGCGCATTTATGTTCCAGTTAAAAGCGCTTTTTGCTAGTGAATTTCGCTATATCTGTGATGATGCTTTGGGGAATGTCATTGCAAGGTACAATCAAGATCTGCCTTTGATCGCTAGCACATTGAGAATGGGTCACTGTGATTTATTATCTTGGACTTTAGCGGGTTATTTAAGAGGATTGGGTATTCCGGCATTTACCACTAAAGAATGTGTGGTGGTTGATGATTCGGATGGCTCTAGTGCTTTTAAAGGTGCTCTAACTCATGCTCGTGTAGGTGTTTATAAAGATTCAGTCGGAATCGAGTACTTTGATCCCTCTGCTTGGTGTAAAGTTGTTCAAACTTCATCATCTCAGGTCAATAGACTAGCTGACTTAATGGGAAAAAGTGTTGATGAAGCAGATAAAATGAAGGCTATTTTGAGTTTTAGAGAAGAGGTTTTGAATTGTGAAGATCGTGATTTAGCAATATCTGCAGCACGTGAATTGGGGTCTTTTGAAGATAGTGATGAAAATCGGGCAATCGGTAATCAGTTCAGAACTGATAATCGCTCAAGGTTATTGGCTCTGAACGGAGCTGCTATCACTGAAAAATATGGTTTAAAATTAGCACTGCAACAAGTTTTAGCTTATTGTCGTCGACATAAATTAAGATACTATAAGGTAAGTGATTTTTCTTTGAGTCCGGGAAACGAAAATGTGAGTTATTCAATTGCTAATGGTACTATTGCACCAGATGATTCTCGTTTAGCTCTCATTAGAGCAGCAAAAACCGCCGATGAACTTAATCGACAAGATATAATATTTGGTGTACCTGCTGAGTATCGTGCACAGTTAACTCCCCTTGTCTCTGATCAGCTTGGGCATTACTTGGTATTAGATTGTGCGAATATATCGTTTAGTGACTGGTTTAAGAAATTTTTGCACGAAGTGGTATTGCCTAATGTGGGTGTTCATCATACTTATGAGGTTAATCTGGACCCAACAAGAGCCGAGATGTATGAGATTGAAATGTTTTATTTTCTTCAATTAGTGCTTCAGAGTGATACAAATACTCTATTTCTTAATGTGCTTAAACATGATCTTGCTCTGAGCAATGAAGATATACGAAAGTCTAAAAGCATTGTGGCTCCCGTTGGAGAAAAGAGAGCTCTTACGGTGGATATTTTTGATTGGGCTCGACAAAGTACCGCCGTCGATGTAACTGCTAAAGTTTTGGAAGTCTCTCAAAAAGAACTTGGCTTAGCTGTAAAAAAAATGGAGATAGCTCTTACTCGAGTACTAACAGCTAAAGTAACCACACCTAATTTGCATGAATGGCGATTGGAAGAGTATTCTCCAGATATACATACTCCTCGAGATATACATTGGAAAACTACAGCTAGACTTGGCAAGCCCATAGCAAAGACTGTAGAGCAATTTGTTCAAAGGAAAGAAGTGCTATATGTGGTTTCTGATGGTCAAGATTATTGGCAGCTTTTGGTTTTATTACAGGCGATAAATAATATCCAGGGGAGACGAAATCTTGATGTTATGATTCAAGTACCTGGAATAACATATAAGGGGCACCCTTGTTTTGTTAGTTTGAAAGCAGAGAAAAAGCTTTCTATTCAACAGCTCCAGTTGGTGTCCCAAAAATTAGGTGGATTGAGCATGAACGATTCATTGCCTTCTGAAAAGTTCTTTCTACCACAAACTAAAGGCAAAATAAAGATATTGGCGCTTAGTGATCAGGATGGTGATTTGGCTTCTCTAAAGTCCCAACTTCAAGGTAAGTGCGATTTTGCCGGGGTAACTTGGTACAAAATTGGTGCTGCTGTTTTCCCAACAGTGAGAGACTCTTGGGTTTCTGAATCGTAAGTGTAATTTATTAAGTTGAAGAATCTATTTTGTGGATGCCAAATATATTTACTTCAATGACACTAAAATAATCTTGCTTTCACTTACTTGTTACAGTTCTGCTAGTCAATTGATTTCTATTCGCAAATATCTTTTAGTTTTAGTAGTGCTTTTGGCCACATGTCTCCCATCATTCCTGCCCATGCATCCGCACTGTCTAGTTCGATATCAACAGTTGTCACACCGTCTTTTTCAGTAAGGGTATAATTCTCATATGCTGGTGTCCAAGTTTTTACCTTTTCGCTGGTAGTATCCTCTACTCCATGATCAATCTCGCCTAAGTGTCGAATAGAGATGAATTCATGCAATTTATTTTCAGCAATTTCTGCAACCATGCCACTGTTACTTGGATCTACAAATAAGATCTTTGCGCCTTTATCCCAAGAACCTTTAAAACTTGACCCTTCTGCAAAAACTGAGGTCCATTCACGATAAGACTCCTCGCTAATCATTTTATCCCAAACTTTTGCTTTTGGAGCATTGATATTAATGCTAAAGTGAAGTTTTTTCATAAAATTAGTTGTTTTTAATAGCGGTTACTTTATAAGGTTTACCTTTTTGATCGTAAGTAGTCCACTCACCTGTTTGTTTACCCCGGGTAAAGTGACCTGAACGTAGCTTACTGCCGTCTTTGCGATACCATTGCCAGAACCCTTCAGGTAATCCATCTAAGGTTTGGCCTTTTGCCCAGATACTGCCATCCTTGTGATATTGAGTATATTTCTCAGTTTCTTCAGCTTTGAAAGCCAGGTTTTCATTTCTTAGCGCCTTTGCTAGTTTTGGAATACTACTAGGTCCCAAGCCATGAAATGCTAAGAGTGTTTTTTTAGTAAATGTGGCTAGCTTTTTTGCTGTGGTAATCCCTGCCGCCTCCAATGCCCGGCGAGCTGGAGCACTGATCTCTACAAAGAAGGGTTTTGCAACAACTTTGTCTTGTTCACATTGTGGGCATACGGGACAATCACTCGTCTTGTAAAACGTGTGACCATTTTTGCAAACACGTTTATTTTTAATCATTTTGAGCTGATTTTATTTTGGTTTTAGCTGCTTTGCCTGGTAAAGCCATCACTGATTGGGCAATTTTGGTAATCAGGTCGACAGGCACTGGTTCATCCCAAGGGAAATTAATTGCTGATTTGCTTGTTTTGTATTTCTTTAATTCATTTTGGTACTGAGCCATGACTTGGGGTACATAAATTGAATAATGTTTATCCCAGCCAGCATACCAAACTCTTTTTCCATCAAAGAGTACGGCTGGCATGGCATAACTAATGACATCCTCCCCTTTTGGAGCGGCTTTTCTAATACATTCTTGAACAGTGCGAAGGATTTTCTTTTTAGGAGTGGGCCAGTTGTCCAGGTATTGGCTAACAGTAGAGAAAGCTGAAGATTTGATCGATGCAGCCATAATGATAAGTGATCGTGAGCTGAATATAGCAAGCTTTGGAATGAAGCTAAATGTCTTTAATAGCTTAGGCATTGAGTAAATGCCTTTTGTATGCTATAAAGTTGCCTATATATAATGCGATATATGAGACAAAGTTCTTTAATAAGAAAGTTTATTCCAGCTGTTTTGGCTATGACGATTACCGGTACTGAAGCGTGTAGAACTCAATCTCCCGAGGATGTGACTAGAAATGTTATCAGACAAGATATTCGTGCTGTTTTTCCAGATGTCCCCTCTTCACATCCTCAATTTGAAGCAATTCAATTTTTAGGGAGACAAAGAATCATGACAGCCTTAGCCGATGGTAGATTTCATCCTGAACAAGGAATGCCACGCGGGCAAGCTTTAAGACTATTTTTAGATACTGCAGGAGTTCGTGATATTCCGACTGTAACAGAAAATCCCTTTCCTGATGTGCCAGCTGCGCACCCATTAGCTGGTTATGTTCTTAGAGCTGTTCAGCTAGGTGTTATCCGAGGGTATGATGCCGGTAATCTGCAAGGACGATTTGCTATTGATCGGATTGTGAGCGTAATCGAAGCACTAAAAATGATGTTGTTGAGTTTTCATGTTCCAGCAGATCAACTGCACAACATCCCTAGCTATACCGATGTACCTGCAGGTGTTTGGTATGTACCTTTTGCACGATATGCCATGGAACATCATCTCATTGAAGCCCAACCCGATGGTAGCATTGGCAGAGATAATCCTCTCACTAGAGGTGAAATCGCTGATTTACTCTATCGCTTCTTGCGGGATAGACCTGATTTGTTACCAGCATTCATCCAATCACTTTAGGTTATGTCGATCACAAGTCGTTGGTTATGGAAGGGTGAAGTCCAAGATCATCTGAGAGAGACAGCAAATAAATATCCTGCTAAAGCTCAAGACCGTGAAAAGGTATTAATTACTTTTGATCAAACTACTGCTGAGGTAATTATCTCTATGCATAGTTGGATTCGTAAGCGAGGTGGGTTTAATTATCGTGATTTTGCTAAAGTATTATGGCATGAGATTCTGCATAGAAATGGTGGCCCGTTAGGTAGAAATAGCGAGATCTATACCTATGATGAAAAGCTAAGTGGATTGCTGCCGAGTGCAAGTGATCAAGACTTTGAGGAATTTGTAATCGATCTGGTGGCTTCACTGAGATCTATAGATAGCAGCAACTATTTGTTACCTGAAGTTTCTCAATGGATGACTCAATTGATTGAAAAGTATGGAAACAAAATTCGATCTGTTGTGCTGTGGTCTACTGGTGATACAGAAACTGGTTTTCAAAATTGGAAAATTGCTAAAAGTGGTTTAGCTAGAGCTTTTATTAGGGCATAATCGCTCAGCCAACTAATAAGGCTTTTGTCGATGGAGTGCATTATCAAGTTGACTCTCGTAAACTGCAATCCATGGCTGCTTATATCGATAAGTGGATTGCGTTGCACAAAGATGAGATTTTAAGATTGGTAGTAATTGATGACAGCGCTCAAAATCTTCATATGATTGAAGATGTGCTTTTGACTGAAAGAGTTAATGGCAAGTCAAGAGGAATAAATGTGCGTTTTACGCCTCTGCAAGTTGATCCATCCATGACTTCGTCTGGAGCTAAAAGTAAATTTACTAAAATTGCAGGAATTCAAGAATTACTAGAACCAAGATTTGAAGCAGTGTTAGATGGCGCCCATTTATTTGTAGATTTTGATGATACTTTGTTTAAGAATTCATTAGCACAAGGCGGTATGCAGGCAGAACAGGCTCAAGTAATTTTTGATGCTTTAGTACGAGCTCAAAGACGATTGAGTGCCGATGACGCAGTTGTTGCAGCCAATACATTAGTACATACTTTTCATCGCGTTGCTGAAAGTGGCGTCCTATAAAGTAGCATTAAGTATTGATTGAAATCGCTTCAGTTTTTCTTGGTCATGTTCTAAGGCATAAGGTAGGGCCCAAGCAATTTCAATTATTACTAAAGGTAGAATATCAGCAATGTTTAATGGGTGATTGTAACCGGCCAAAATAGAGTTAAATTTATCTGTGCCATAATGTTGGATATACGGTCTCACAAAATCCCATTCGGGTGGACCTGCGAAAAGATCTCCATAATCGATAATACCTGTAATTTTTTTTGTGCTTTTATCTATACGGATGTTTTGATCAATTAAATCATAATGTAATAAGTTGCTGGGTTTAAGCTTGTTCGCTTGAAGAAAAATATCAATGTATTGTTTAATGTAGGAACTGGGATGAGACTCATTAATGCTACTTTTTTCCCAAATATGCAGATTTTCTGTTAACCAACTTTTTACCCATTCAGCAAACGATGAATGGCTAGCTTGTCCATCCATCTCTATAAAACCGCCACCCGTTATTTGGGTGTCGTGCATAGTGGTTATTATTTGACCTAAACTTATATAAAGTTCTTTTTCTTCTGTCGGTGTTAGGCTCACCTGATTGGGTGGTAAACCTTCAATATATGACTGAATCAATACCTTTGAATCGTAATAATAAAGCTTAGGTAATGGAATAATACTTCGCCATTTTTGGTAGGCAAAAACTTCACGAAAGATTTTCACCTCCCAAACTGGCACTTTTACTACATACTTTTTGTTCTTTCCTTGTACAATGATCACACTGGAGTGAATCCCTGCAGCCGTGTCGAGAAAATCTACGCTGCTTTCGTTTAAGTTGTCATGAAAGATCTTCCTCAGCTGATCCTTATTTAGCTCGGTCATAAAATGAATAGTTTTTAATACAAAGTTATTCCACAAAGGCTGCTGATTGTTGATGGTATAGTTTCGCATACTCACCTTTTTTAGCCATGAGTTCCTTGTGCGTACCTCTTTCGCTAATCTTTCCTTTGGTTAAAACAATAATGCAGTCGGCTTTTCTGATATTGGAGAATTTATGAGAAATAATGATCTGTGCTTGAGTGGTGCTTCGTTCAAAAATAGCATTAAAAATTTCTTGTTCAGCTTTACTGTCTATAGCTGAAGTGGGCTCATCGAGGATTAGGAGAGAGGCCTCACGATAGAAACTGCGAGCGATACCTACTTTTTGCCATTGTCCACCTGAGAGGTTTACTCCATTAGGAAAGAATTTTCCTAGCATAGTAGCATCTTTGTTGGGCAACCTTTCGATATCCTCAGCTATTTTCGCTTCCTTGATGCTTTGTTGATACCTTTTTTTATCGAATTTAAGACTGGAATTGCCAATGGTGATGTTTTCTTTGATAGGTAGAGAATATTTGGGGATATCTTGAGAGAGGTTACTAATCACAAATCTCCATTGAAGGGTATTAATTGATCTCAAATCAGTACCATTTACTAAAATAGTGCCACTGGTAGGCTCGTAAAATTTATTAATTAAACGAGTGATTGTAGTTTTACCTGCACCATTTTGACCGACAATTGCTAATTTCTCGCCATTTTTAACTGTGAAACTCACATTTTTAAGCGCATATTGTTTTGATTCTGGGTAGATAAAGGATACATTTCTAAAC
>CAZXKW010000021.1:3579-11240 GCA_964641565.1 uncultured Candidatus Peribacteria bacterium | reverse complement strand
TTTCCTGACGAAGTTAGTTGGTCAATAAGAGATTTGCTGGAGCAAGAATGGCATTGTACTGAATTTCAGGTGCCCCCAAGTGACGGAGTACAAACTCCACTGACTATGCAAATAGAAGCGTTAATTGCTGATGAAAAGAAATCCCCTGCTCGCAGACAAGGATTGCGATTTTCTGCTGTGCATACACTTCCAGAATTAAGAGAGTGCATAGGTAAACATACTGATCTTCTTTATAGAGGCGTGCTTGTTCCCACTGAGAATGTTCGAATTAATGCCTATGATTTTTCTGTCCTGTATCGATTTTGGCAACAAATATGGTTTCAGCACGGCATCAGCGGCATCACTATTGCCTTTATGCTATGGCAAGCTTATTTTGAAAAAATCATTTCCCAACAGCAAAGAACCCAAGCAGAACAGTTTCGGGAAGCTCCAGCTGTAACAGCCTGGCCTGAAATACAGTATGTATTCGATCTTTTTCGTGACACAACTGGTCGTGAAAGAATGCAAAATAGATTGCTGCTTACCGGAACACTTTGCTATCGACCAGATTTACCTGAAGATACCAAAGAGCACTCCGTGCAGACTATGGTAATTGATCATCTTCAGCCAAGCCTATGGGCTGCCTTGAGAACATTTGGACCAGCATCATTGAGAGAAAGAATTGATGCCAGTAAAGTTGCTGCTGCACCACTCCAGGGCATATTAGATAGTGAATTATTAGCATTAATATTATTGTTTAGTCATTTAGACTGGGCACAGATAGCACAAGTATTAGGCCATGTCAGTGATAATGATGCTAGGAAAATAGTCAGTACCACCCTTGGATCATCCTTAGCTTTGCGGAGAATGGCCAAGAACAATACTTATTTAAAACAAGCATTGATCAAAGCTCAGAGTGAAGGATTACTTCCTGATGATTTGAATGCAACTATCATGCCATATATTCATGTGGATCCAATTATCAATGAAGTAGGCATAAAAGCTCGCACACTTGCCCGATAGTTATTGACTCACATTGCTATTAGCCAGATACTAGAGGCATTCTTAACCTCTTTCTTATGGCTACACTCTTTCTCACGAGCACGGGTCTTTCGGCTTCAGTGGTGCATCAAGCTTTCGTTCAAGAAACCAAAAACATTGATCGTACTGGAAAGGTTTTGATCATAACTACTGCATCTAGCCAAGGCCCTAGCAACCCCAATATTCAATCAGGTTATCAAAAACTAGTAGATTTGGGATTCACTGATGTCCATTTCTTTGACTTACTCAGTGATGACATCAACACTCTGAAGCAAGCAAAGATTATCTATGTCTGTGGCGGTAATACCTTTCGTTTGCTCAAAGCAATGAGAGATACTGGAGCAGATCAAATCATTGAAGATTTTTATCACCACACTGATGGTATCTACATTGGAGTGAGTGCGGGGAGTTTGGTAGTAGGCCAATCAATTGCTTCAGCGGTTGGTCATGATGAGAATAAAGTACACCTAGAAGATCTCACGGGTTTACGCCTGATCAATGATGTTTTATTTGTGCATTATGATGACTCCCAAGCCAATGAAATCCTTGAGCTTGAACAAAATTTCCCCAAAGTGCGCACATTGACCAACACTCAAGCCCTGATTATCAATGGCAACAATGAACAATTGATTTAATTTTTATGGCCCTAGTCACCCTCACCCTTAGCTGCAAAGACTTAGTAGAAGCGAATACTATCAGCCATGCCCTCTTAGAAAAACGGCTCATTGCTTGTGCAAAGACCTCACCAATTGAATCTACTTTTTTATGGAAAGGCCAGATTGAAAAAGCATCTGAAGTACTACTCACAATGGAAAGTATTTTAGAGAATTTCACAGCGGTTGAAGCTACTGTAAAAGAGCTTCATAGTTATGAGCTCTTCGTACTTCAAGCCTATCCCATACTAAAAACTTCCCAAGGAGTTGAAGAATGGGTTAGCGGAATACAATCTAATATTCAAGTTTAGGTACTTGGTATTGAACCATTAATTGTGCAAACTCAATTGCGGTCAAATTTACTAAAATTGAATCTCGGCCTAAAGGACATGTGGCTTCTATTTCATGAGCAAACCAAGGTAATGGAATAAATTTTTGTGCTTGCTCTTCACTAATAAATTCTACTTCGGCTCTAATCAATCCATAAAAAGGGCCACGATAAAGCTTCACGGTGACTTGCGGTTGTTGTTGTAGTAGATAACTATCACGCGCTAATGGACCTTTAGCAATCTTTTGTAATGCTTCAAATTCGGCTTCAGAGATTATAATCTTTTCTTGTTTGCGAGAAAGAGTTGAGATGCTATCCATCCGCTCTAACTCAAAAATTTGCTCACGCTTCTGAAAGCGAATCGAGCGCTGATCGTCACTATATAGATAAAACCGTTCATCATGCCAAGGTTTTAAACCTTGAAAGTCAGGTAAAGTACGCACAAACCACTTTCGTTCAATTTCTAAATCCATAGATGAAAAATTTAAATCTTTTAGTGATTGTAAGCTTATTTACAAACAAGAAAAAGCATAAATCAAAAAATGATTGCTATGAATTGAATAGCAATTTATAGCCACTTACACATCAGAGCTACTTTGATCAATGTGCAGGTCCTTCAAAAAAGCACACAATTGACATGAATCATATTAATTGTAATATACCATGTAAAATTTTCTGGTTTTATGCCAAAAGTAAAACAACATTTCAATTTACATTTCGCTTTCACCGGCCATGATAAGCTGAGTACAGTTCAGAACTTTATGGATCGAATAGCTGATGCTGATGTAGTTAGCACTGAGATGTGTGGATGGGAAGAAAGTGATAGAGCGATACTTCAGGCAGTGAGTGATGGTGATTGTTCTATTCGAGAAGCGCTTGAACAGCTTAGGGATGGAGGTTTCGATCATAATGGCAATGTAACAATAGTAAGATGCTTACTTGATAATATCTTTCAATCAAAAAAACTCATTTTCATCGCTGATGTGCCAGCTCAGGATCATAAACTGTGTATAGCCCTCCAAAAAAGCGCCCAATATTTAGATGATATTGATAATTTGTGTGTATATAGTTTCGAAGGACAGTTTGACACTGCACTAAGAGAGTCCAGGGAATTAATTAGCCAATTTCTAGAAGTACATCAAAGACGCGAACGAGTCATAATGCAGCGTTTGACTGAAGAATTACCTCGTGTTACTCGCACAGCATCATCAACAGCTAATCGAACAAATATCAATGTAACGGTGTCATTGGGGATGGGGCATTCACCGATGCTTTTTGGCTTTAATAAAGTTGGTTTCACACTATCACGTTCTTTTCCAAATTCAATCCAATTTGTTGACAGCACTACAGCTGCCCTACGCGCAACGAGAAGAAAAAAACCCCCAAGAGTTTCTGATGAAGTGTTAGCACGGATGTTATTAGAGAATCATGTGCTCACACCATTAAATATGTGGCCAAACGTGCCTCGTGAAGTAACCCGAGTAGTAAGTCATACTTTTTCACTTGATGAAATACGAACCTTGTTCCAAACAGTTAGTACCGATCAAAAACCCAAGAGAATCAGGACCATAGCTACACAGACACTGAAGAATAAAGGCATCCCAATAGGCCAGGATCCAGTAGAATGGATATCGTATGTTGACAGCATATGCGAAAAACGACGATGGCCTAGTCATGTTGCAACAACACTACGATCACCACTAGAAGAACAAGTGGAAACTGAATCACCAATCACTAGAATTGGCAGAAAGTTAAAACAGCTTTTTAAATAGGGGCCAACGTCCATTGTTTGCTGGACAACTCAGTATTATTTATTTAGATTTGCGCACTAAACTTTTTTGCACGTATGATTCACGAAATGCCATTTGTATTTGAAACTGGACCGATGGGATCAGGCAAAACATTTGAACTAATTGTAAAAGCATACCAGGCAGCTGAAGAATCTCGCCGAGTAGTATGCCTCCAATCAGCGCTGAATACTCGAGATGAAGGTATGATTAAATCACGTGCAGGTTTAAACCATCCCGCCACCGTAGTTGAACCAAACTTCACTAGAGCCTCTTTGGTAGAGCTTCTTCGTGATGCAGATTTTATTGGCGTTGATGAAATCCATTTATTCAGAGATGAGATTATTGATATTCTTTTCAATTTATACAAAGACGGTAAACAAATAGTTGTAGCAGGAATTGATACTGATTATAGGGGCGACATTCTTGATATGGCTTCAAACTTGATGCGTATTCCTGAAGTGCGCGTAGTAAAACATACAACTATCTGTGCTGTCTGTGGAAAACGAAATGCCCACCGCAGTCAACGTCTCCGTAATGGAAGCCCAGTATCCAGAAAAGAACCAACCGTCCTCATTGAGGGTAGTGATGATGGCGTCACATATCGAGCAGTTTGTGTAGCCCACCATCAACTGCTGGATTAGTGAGATACTAAAATATTGGTGTGATACCGGCCACTTTTGTCTATCAAAATCTCACATTGTTTCCACAAGCCCATGCTTTGTGAACGAGCTGACTCTTGTGCTTGCTCAAGTACTCTTTGATTAGCAATATCTGGTGGATATACAGATGAAAAGGCGTAGCCATTCTTTACTAATTCTTCATTGAGCAATCGCCCATCTTCTAAATAAACATAAGCCAATAATCGACCATAGGGATCACGCGCTGAAGTATCTTGGGTTAGTCTCACATTCTTTCCTTCTACCTGACTTTGATTATAACGAGAGGCTTCATCAGCAAAACATTGCGTACTGACCGTTGGTGATACTTTTTCTGGAGTATCCACTCCAATATATCGCACCTTCTCACCGCTAGCCAACTCAATGGTATCACCATCAATCACCCGCTTGACCGTTGCTGGCACGTCTTTCATCAAACTAGGATTGTTAACAGATTGTGGCTTTAAAAATGAATCGATATTTGACACCTGATCAGCTAAACGAACAGCTAAAGCACCACTAGCAACAATCAAAATAATTGCAAAACAAATTGAAACAACATTGTTCATAACTCGTAAGTTGTAGCCACTGTAAGTATGGCAAGAAAAGTTGAAAATTGCCACCAAGTGATCCCCTTGAGAAAAGTTACACACCCCAGTCAGAGTAACTCTCAACTTTCCACTCTCCACTTTCAACTACTTCCAGGTTCTTGTTTTATTGATCTCTTCTTTTGCTCTGAACGCCTGTTCCAAATCTACACCAAGTTGATTACAAATATCTAATAAAAAGATAAAGACATCAGCTGCTTCGAAAGCGGTGTTTTGTTCAGCTGTATTATTCACATCAGTCTTCATCTTGGTTTGCTTACGAGCCGCCTTGGCTAACTCACCACATTCTTCCATCAACATCTGAAATGTTTCTGATGTACTATTTTTGAAACCTCTTTCACTCACTAAATCTCGAACATATTGTTGATATTGAGCCAAGGTCGGCTTTGGTGGAAGGTGGAGATTGGACATAAAAATAAAGATTGAAAGTTGAAAGTGGAGAGTTGAGAGTTCCTTTTAGCTGGATGGTCCCTACTGAGGCCTATTAACTAATTCATCCTGAACGGATCCCTCGCATGCGGGAGAAGTTGAAGGATCTGGCCGACATCTAGTTCGGTTGAATTATAAAACCTATGGCCCTATATCAGAAGCCTGAATTTAGAATTTAGATTCTCGATTTTCAAATGCGCTCACCACCAACCATAAACAATCCTTATGGTGAGTAGTCAAGTTGCAAGTTCACTACTAACGTCTGGCCTTGGCTTCCAAATATCCCACAATGTCTTCCATGAATTGTTTCATAGAGATTTCGATTTGACCTTCAAAGGTGTCAGCTACAGCGGTGCGATCATCACCAAAAAGCTCAGCCAAAACCCTTCTGTCATTTTCAGACCCCAGTACCATTGCAGCGTACATATGGTCACGGGAATTAGCTTCACCATCTGCTGACACTAATTGTTTGATCCGTGCTTGATTACCACATGTGTCACCACCATCACCTAATAAATAGAGCGCCGATGCGTACTCACGGTCACCATCAACAGCGTTGGTAAGTGCTTCGGAAGCTGCTTTCAAAGCATCCAACATATTGGTGCCACCTTGGGTATGAATTGCTTTCATAATCCGAGCTTTCACTGTTGTCCGGACTCCTCCAGTATATTCATAAAATGTATTTTCAGCATACACCTGATCATAATCTTTGATGGTTGTCATCGAGTCTGAAAAAATATTGATGGCAAATTTCAAATAATCATGACTCTTAGCAATCCTACTAAATAGTTCACAATAAAAAACTAACACTTTGCGAGCAATGGCTAACTTCTCTCCAGCCATTGATCCACTAACGTCAACAACGATAGATGCAATAAATTTAGGAATCAGGCTTTCGATGATTCTGAGTGGATTACGCATGATACCGGTTACCAAGGTACGTGGACGTTTCAGTGCCCGACGATCCAGATGGCTAGTACGGGCTAAAGTGTCGGGATCAAAATCCGGATCTTTTCGTTTAGGGAGAACTTCCAAGAAATAGTCATACCATTCGTCTACTAATGGACTAACCTCCTCCACTAAACGTTCATACTCTTGCTCTAATTGAGATTGCTCCTTAATTTCCCGGGCCAACTGATCCAGCTTGCGAGCTTCTTCTTCGTTTTCTAAACGCTCTTTCAATTTCTCAGCATCATCAGCTTCCATAAATCCTTCTTCAGCGAGCTTATCTAATTGCTGCTCCAAATCATCTTTCATCGCCTCTTTCTTCTCCTCAGCTTTTTCTTTCAGTTCCTCTTTCATATCATCAAAAAGCTGATCATTCTTATCTATGTCATTTTTCTTTTGTTCTAGTTCTTGGAAAGACTGAGCTTGATCAATTTTCTTTTGCATTTGTTGCTTTTGATCTTGAGCTTGGCGCATAGCTTCTTGCATTTGCTGCATTTGCTGATCAGCACCTTCCATTTCTTCTTGAGAAATTGCTTGCTCCATGTGCTCTGCCTGAGCATCTTGGCGATCCTGTACTTGCTCGGGTAGAGATGGTTCACTGGGAACATCGACCGCTGCTTCATCCTCTGGTTTATCCATGGGAGTTTCATCCTTGGTGTCTTTGCTTTTATCCTTTTTCTCATCATTATCTTTTTCTTGACGCTGAGGAGGGGTAGCATCCACCCTTATCCACTGATGACCATCCCAAATTTCTGCCCAAGCATGGCCAGTATCACCTGTAATCAAGCACTCGCCTTTTTTAGCACTTTGGATATGCTGACCAATAACCAATCTGGCTGGGACTTGCGATCTTCTACACCAATCGACAAAAAGCGTCGCCGATGAATAACATTCTAGTTTAGCGGAAGCAGCTAAAGTAGGCAGATAATTTTCAGGCGCTGACTGTGTACGCAACTTCAATTGCAAAGCATGAGCAGCTTTGAGGTCTTTAGGATACGATTTATGAATTTTTATCCAACCAGCAAGTTGAGTCACCTTCGCTATTGGATCACCCTGTACTGTTTTGAGAAAACGTTCAATTTTTTGATCATACACTCCCTTATGCAGCCTTTCTAAATCTGCGGCAACAGGAGGTGTAAGATCTGGTCTTGTTTGCAATTTCCCAAATTCTAACTGACAGTGAACTGATTGAGGACATTGAACATAGACACAACCATACTGATCTTGCA
>CAZXKW010000021.1:0-3569 GCA_964641565.1 uncultured Candidatus Peribacteria bacterium | reverse complement strand
AGGTAACACCTGGCACAGAAGCGATCACAATGCCATACCCATGTGGCAAAGGAATTGCAGTCAAACCCGCCTTCAACTTACCCGAAAGTAAATAGCGCTTAGACTCTAAAGTTCTTTCAATATATGCAGAAAGATTTTTACCTTTAGCCCAAGTTTTTCTGGGAAAATCATAATAGCTGTGACGCCCCTCGATATAATAATTCCCCAGTGGTGCATCACCAGCTTCTTTCGGAGTAATAGTAAAAATTACACTTAAGGGCTTTTTTTCACGTTGCTCTTTTGGCCCACCTTCGGATTGAGGAGGGAGATCTGGAGTGTGATATTCATCATTCTCAGTATGAGCTTCACCTTCCTGTTCTACACGTTCATCTTCACCAGTATCATCAGCTTCAGCTTCGTCAGGCTGAGCCTCTTGCTCATAGTCATCTCGATCTTCCGGTGAAACCATGTCATGATCATCCCGTTCTGACACATGATCTTCAAATTCCTTCAACTCCGCTTCCTCTTTTTCAGGTGGTTTTGGTCTGGTGGGAATAGTATCTAAAATGGGCTTTAATAATTGAGTCCAGGTGAGCTCATCAGGGTGTTCAGTAAATCTACGGAATACTGGCGTAAGCTGCTTTACCATTTCAGCTTCAGTTTGATCTAAGGAAGTAGTTGCTTGCAAAAGTGTATTAGTACCACAACGAAGGTCTTGAACGAGAGACTGTAGTTGCAGCACCTTGAGTACTTTATCAAGGCCGACTAAACTACCAATCTCTTCAGCAATTAGATCAGCGCGATTGGCAGCAATAGTTTTGATATCTCTGCTTCCGGTACTGCCATACATTTTAAGAGCATGTGCATATAAAGCATTCTCAGCAAGCGTATCATGTAGATGAAGGATCTGCCTTGCTGACAATGCCCTCTCTCTACAAGCCTCTACCATCCTTGCTTGCCTTTCAAAATTAGCATGAGCAACAAAATGCGTCGAAGCCCGGATACTGGGAAGTATGTATTCTTTAGCTTCAGTATCTGCTAGCAACGATTGATCATAAATTAACGCTTTGGGCTTCATTTTGGTCCCCACATCTGCAGCACTACACTCACCACTGAGAATTTTTTCGGCCAAAGCCAACGGGGTGCCATCAAGGTAAAAATATCCCCAACGATTACCGGGTACTACTTTCAAATCACCTGCTACTTCTTGAGCAACAGCATGTAAGCTTAGGAGTTCTCGTGCGCCAATCGAAGGTGAAGGACGGGGACCTGTAAGCATATTAAGCAGCTTTACTTACCGTCATCTGATCTACGGCTTTTTGAGCTTCAATACGATCTCCCAAACTATCAATGTGTACTAAAAATAAAGATTTGATTAGATCTTTAGCCACTTGTTCAGGATCTAAGATTACCTTCTTATCGGGAGTGATTTGATTAATACGATAGGCAAAACGGCGCATTTCACGACCAGTCAATGGTTGATTGATCTTCATTGCTTTAGCTCCTCCAGAACGAGAGCCTCTTTCGTAGGTACTAATAAATGCAGCACGCAGTTTGTCACCGAATTGGACTAGAGCAGTGACCACTTTGAGATCAAAGAGCTGCCCAGGTGTGAGAGTTGGGGTATTAGGAGCAGGCATTCTGTTGACCTCAGCATTCCAAGCACGCACAAAAGCATTGTCAGTAGCATCACCTTGCAGGGTCAATCGGAATAATGAATCGACTCCACGAGCAATACGCCACGCTTCAGAACTACTATAGGTCTTACCATCAGGGTTCATCAGCGCTGGGTAACCTACTTCAATTGGAATAGTACGACTTTTAGTTGCCAACTGAGGTTCATAAGTACCTTCATACCCCGGATTCATTGAAGAAATAAACAAAACAGTAGGATCAGCCTTGATACTAACACCAGAACGAGTTTTAATCGTCATTGTTCTTTTCTCATCAAACAACGCATGCAGATAAATCTGGGATTGCTCAGGCATAGCATTGAATTCATTGAAATACAAAACCGCGCCAGGTGTTTGTAAAGCAAGCAATACACTTGAAGGTACCCGAACCGTAGTAGTGACACCATCTACTGCAACTAACTGAACATCTTCAGCAAGTTCATACTCTGTAGTCCACTTCGTACAGTCAAAGGCGAAATAAGGACGATTAGAAAGATGACACAACATCTTCACTAATACATCTTTACCAGTACCAGCATGCCCCTTGAGATTCACCACACCTTCTTGAAGAGCTAGCTCCATTTTGGATGCACCGGCTAATTGGCCTAACATCTTTTCCGTCTCACCATCCATTACCCAGTGAGATGCCCATTTAGGTACAGCTCCTATACTTTGAGCAGCTTCACCAGCTTCTAATTGCTTAGAAACTCTTTCCATCTGACGCAAAAGCACAATATGGTTTTGAGCACAAAAGTCAGCATATTCCTCTAAAATTTGTTTATACGTTTCCCGCCATGGCGCATTCGGTGCCTGCCAATCAGCATCAGAGGTCCTGTTCTTATAGGTGTCTCTCAACTTTGCTCTCAGATCTTTGTATCTTCTCCTAAGTGGCGAAGCTGTTCCTTTATTCCAATCTGCAGCCTTTTTTTGAAAGTCTTTATATTGAGTACCAGTCATGACACTTGGAGGAATATCTTTTCCTCGATATGAAGCCAAACCTAATCTAATAGTATCGGCATCTGCTCCCATATCACGCCACAGATCTACCGTTCCCATAGTAACATTAGCCATAGTGGCATTCAGCATCACTTTCCCAAGACGATCTGATGGTTTTACAGTTCCTTGTCCTGGTTCAGGTTGAAATACTAAATTGATGTTTAGATTGGGTTTATCTTTAGCTGAAGTAGTTCGTTCCCACACAGGGAATGACTCATCACCCAGCTGAACAGTACGGGCACCTTCATCAGTAACTGTCGTGTGTTCCATTCTCTTTTTACGATCCAAAGCACTACTAACTCGTGACAGTAAATTGTGTTCTAATTCGGTACTACGCAGATTATCTTTAGCAGATAATCCTCTAATGGACTCCATAATCAAAGTGTACAAACCTTGACTACTAACCCAAGCTTGCGCTTGCGCACCGTCAGCGAATTGTTGCTTATCTAAAAGTTCTATTAACCGATCGATATCAGTCTCAATCAAGCCAGCCATTTCGTCTTGTCTTTGAGTAGCCACTTCTCTAATCACATCGTACTGTTGTTCAAATCGCTTATAAGCTGCTTCTACTTGACGATCAGTAGCTGCAACAGCATCACGGATCAAAGTATAAGCTTCAGATGCTCCAGTTGGACATGAATCAAGCAGCCCCCGTAATCTTTTCTTTTCCTCAGGCCATTCATTGCCATACCATTGATCAAAAAGTACCTTATTGCCATTAATTGCAGTTAAACGAGCATCAATTCCAGCACTAACACTTACCAAATCAGCTCTAATACTGTCCGTTTCTCGACGATAGAGCTCAGTACTTGCAAGATCTAGTTGATGATCACAAACAGCTATTCTAGCTGATTGTGCCACAGTTAATAAATTACTATGACTTTTCACAATAGCCACCCCCGCCTGGGTACTTGCTAGACT
>CAZXKW010000020.1:9843-11262 GCA_964641565.1 uncultured Candidatus Peribacteria bacterium | reverse complement strand
TGAAACAGAAATTTCACAAAAGTCACAACTGAAAGCAATGATCAAAGAACTTTTTGATGGAGAGAGCGACGTCGCTCTGCTTTATTTTTCTGGACATGGTTTATTTAACGATCTTGGCGGTTATGTTGTCACACCAGATTATCAGCAAAATGATGAAGGTGTCTCAATGGATGAAATCCTTATTTTAGCAAACAAATCAAAGGCAAAAAACAAAATAATAATTCTTGACTGCTGCAACTCTGGTGTGTTCGGTTCTCCCATAATAACTAGGAATGATTCGGCCAATATAATTGAAGGGGTTGTTGTTTTGACTGCTTGTAGACAAAATGAAAAAGCGATTGAAGTGAATGGCCATGGGATCTTTACTAACCTTTTGATTGACGCCTTACAAGGAGGCGCTGCAGATCTTCGTGGCCATATAACGCCAGGAAGTATATATGCCTATATTGATCAAGCTCTCGGTCCATGGGATCAACGACCTGTGTTTAAAACCAATGTAACGAGATTTACATCCTTGCGAACGATTATTCCGCAGGTCCCAGTTGAGATGCTGAGAAAAATTACAGAGTACTTTTCTCAGCCTGAGCAGGAATATCAGCTTGATCCAACTTATGAATTTGATAATAAAGAGATAGCTGTTCCAGAAAGGGTTGCGATACTAAAGAATCTTCAAAAGCTAGTTGGTATAGGCTTGGTAGTTCCTGTCGGGGAAGAGCACATGTATTATGCTGCTCAAAATTCAAAAACATGCAAATTAACAGCCTTGGGTTGTCATTACTGGAGGTTAGTCAAAGAAGGTAAAATATAAAATCATGGAACTCTCTGAAGGACAGATCCAAGGATTGGAAAGATTATCATAAACAGTTATGCAGACCTAGTGCTAAAAGATCTTGGCTGTTTATATGAGCAAATATCTAAAGTTGTACCAATATTACGCTGACCTCTACGATCACCATACGGTAGACATTTGCCGAAGAATCGAACGTCAGAGTAGTGACGAGGTAATCGATATTCCTGAGGACCAGAGTATCATTAAGGAACTGGCTCTCGCAATGCAGAAATGGGCTTGCGAGATGATGTTCCACTTCGAGACTGGCGAGCGATACCTAGAGCGCGAATCCACAATCAAGGAATGGATGGATAGAGACCGTAAAAAAGATGAGCTGTATGAGAACGCACAACCGCCTGATGGTATCAGATGCCTCACATGCCGTAATCAACTAAAAGTGGATATTAAAGAGCTCTGGGTGGAGGTGGACAAACCAGACCGAGTCTTGTTCATGTTCGAGTGTCCCAACCGTTGCCTGCCACTACGAGCGTTCTTTTCGGACGGCGAAGAATGGCGAACCAAAGCAATCCTTTGTCTTAACTGCAATTCACCACTGAATACCAAGCGAGAGGAATCAGAGGGAAAGATCA
>CAZXKW010000020.1:0-9833 GCA_964641565.1 uncultured Candidatus Peribacteria bacterium | reverse complement strand
TTTGCTCCAAATGCGATTATTCTGAAAAGGAAGAGATAGATCTCACAAGTTCAAAACAGGAAGACGATTTTGATGAGAACTTCGCACAGGATCGCGACCGCTTCTGCCTGAACGAAGAGGACGGCAAGAAATTCCAAGACGAAAAGTGGAACATGCAGCAATCTTCGAAGCTCGTAGAAGATTGGAAAGAGAAAGAAAAGGCGCAGGAGGAAAAGCTGAAGCAAAACCCTGGAGGATATCATCTTAAAGGTGTGGGTTATACCTGTGCTATCTGCCACAACCACACTCTTGAGGACGACAATTGGTATGATGAGTATGGTATCAAGTGCCTCGTGTGCCAGAAAGCTATCGACGAGGGCGAAATTCCTCCAACGGTCGCAAGCGATAAGGAAAGTTGGTACACCAAATACGATCTAGAGAGTAGGTTTAACGTAAAAAGTGCGACTCTCCGTAAATGGGTCAAGGAGGGCATCATAAAACCACGACACGTCAGCTACTACGGCAAAGGTGTGCATTGCGAGTTTTTTATGATCGCCGACAACAAAGACTTCCTACCACCGAAGAATATGGTGGAGTCTCGTTTAGTAAAAGAGAGGAAGGATGGGAAGGATTACTACACTAGCTATCCGTGGCATCATTTTGTTGATCCAATAGTACATCTCAAGGGTTACAAGATTGTGGACTACCTGAAAGTGACCCAAGAAGACCAAAAGAAATAGTTACAGTCTGCTGTAACTACTTACAGCCAACCCGTGTCACTTTTGTCACTTTTTTAGTCTGCACGAGATGCGTCGAAAAGAGTTTTTAAAATATGCTAAGATTCCCTTACTGGGATTGATTCCTTAAGAGTTCTAACACGAGATGGCCCGCCACGATCGCCATAAGCGATTCCTCATTCTAATACTAATGCTCAATCTTCTTCTATTGAGCTAGTTTTGAGCGATCGTCTCAAGGGATCCTCTCGAGAAAGAATAAGAATGAGCATTAGAATAAGACACAATCTAAAAGCGAAAAAATAAGAGATAACTAATCACGAATAAAAGCAGTGCGCCTTATTTTAGCAACACAATGGTAAAGTCGTCGTGGTGATAATGTTGACGAAAAATCACTTTGGAGGTCAATGAGAGGCAATATTTGAGCATTTTGAGGGCATCGATATGGCCTATTTTGCCTTTCTTTATTTTAGTTTTTGGTTTGGGAAAATGCCCAATCATACAGAAAGCAATACCTACTTCTGCCTGATTAAAAAGCTTTTTAATCATTTTTCTCGGTCAGAAAGTGTCCATTCTTTACCATTGAGCGTGCCACAGCAGATAATGTAATCAAATTTTTGGACAAAGCTTTTATCCCAAAAATCACCTTTTATAAAGTTAAACCCCTCATATCTTTGTTGGGCCACTTCAATAAATTCGGGCATGATATCGATACCGGTGTAGGTGAAATTGCTGTGCTTGCTTAAAAGATAGGGAATGATATCACCGAAACCACAGCCCACGTCTAATATCGTGTGATCTTTGATATCTAGGTCTTTTACTAATTCTACATATCTTTTTGCTGCGCTAGCGTAACTGTGCCAGCGTAATGCTTTAGCGGAGTGGGAACCATAACTTGTTAAAGCTTTGCTGTATCTAGCAACAACACGATTTGGGGCTTTTTTCATTCGTTTAAAAATGTGAATATTGAATATAGTTTGAGTATTACTTGAAGGCAATATTAATAATGTCCAGTTGACTCGATAACCAGTAAATACTTTAGAGGGTGAGTGCAACAATGGCAGCTACTCCTACAATGGTCATAATGATCACTATTAACCAGCCTAATACGGTTGTTAATCTATGGTTGGTCCATTTTGTCATCACTTTTTTATTGCTACTCAGTATGACGATCAGTACCAAAACAATTGGTGCAATTAAGCCATTCATTACTGCAGATGAGATTAATGCTTTGATAGGGTCCAGTCCGATAAAGTTCATTGCTAGACCTGCGAGCATAGAGATAATGATGATGCCGTAAAAGCTGTAAGCTTCTTTGAGCTTGTGATAAAGACCCATTTTCCAGTGGAAACTTTCTGAGAGTGCATATGAACTTGAGCCTGCTAAAACAGGAATAGCCAGTAGTCCTGTACCGACAATGCCAATGACGAAAAGTAGGTACGTCGCATTTCCTGCTAATGGCCGAAGCGCCTCGGCTGCTTGAGCTGAGGTAGTAATGTCAGTAATACCATTTTTCATCAATACTGCTCCACAAACAGCAATAATGAAGAACATCACGAGATTGGACAAGAACATTCCAGACCAGACATCAGTACGCATATTTTTGATATCTTCTGATGTGGTTTGTCGTCGTTGTTTAATGGTGGTTTTTCCCTGAAGTATGCGTTCTTCTACCTCTTGAGATGTTTGCCAAAAAAACAAGTAAGGTGAGATGGTGGTTCCGAGTACGGCACAAACTAACAAAATTTGATCCTTGCTAAAGTTGATAGTAGGAATTACAGCATGGATAGCAATCTCAGACCAGTTGAGGTCAATCAATAATGCTGAAACTATATAGGAGAGGAGTACTAGGGCAAGCCATTTTAAGTATTTGGCATATTGGGCATAAGGGGTGAATATTTGTAGTCCAATACTTAATAATGCAAAGCCGACTACAAAAACGGCAAAGGGGATATCTGGTAATACTAACTGCATTGCTTGCGCCATTGCTCCCAAGTCAGCACCAATATTGAATGTATTGGCGATAAAAAGCAGAATTGTGCAGGTGTAAAGTATTGGTTTGGGAAAATGCTGTCGAATATTTGCAGCGAGTCCTTTGCCAGTTGCTAAGCCAATTCTGGCACACATTTCCTGAACCAGTGACATCAATGGAAATGTTAATACTGCCAACCAAAGAAATTGGAAGCCATATTTAGCTCCGGCTTGTGAGTAAGTAGCAATACCTGAAGGATCATCATCAGCTGCTCCTGTAGTCAGTCCCGGACCTAATGTGTGCCAATAAGCTCGCATTCTATTTACACCAGGAATAGCTCCAGTGGCTTTAGCAGCTGCCTCCACCGTGCCTTCAAGAAGCTTGGCAGGCATTTCTATTGCTTTTTCTAAAATATTTTTTTTCATAAATAATCAATTTGCCCCACAGTATAGTTTCCTGGTCTTTAGGTCTGCAGTGCTTATGCTTTAACTGTTATAATCGAGATGACAGCTTTTGGTTTTCGCTGAAAAATATAAAACTTTGTTAGTCAGTACCTTATTTCTTGCTAATATGGATCATGTTGCTATTCTCAATAAAAAGTTGCCTTGGTTAGAACGAATAAAATCTGGTGAGAAAACCGTAGAGTCTCGTTGGTATCAGCATAAGAAGGCTCCCTGGAACAATATTGCCATTGGTGATCGAGTCTTTTTTAAAAATAGTGGTAAGCTGGTTACCTTGATGGCAAGTGTCTGCCATGTGAAGTTTTATGAAGAACTGAATCCCTATACCGCAGAAGGTTTAGTAAAAAAACACGCTGTTTATCTAGGTATTAGAGCTCATGAAGTGGAAGCATTTCTCAGCTCAGTGGCACGTAAAAGGTTCTGTATTCTCATTACCTTGAGCGAGGTAATTGAGATCGATCCTTTTGCTATTTCCAAAAAAGGTTTTGGCTCAATGTCTGCTTGGATTACTGTAGCCGATATTAATCAGATTAAGCTATAGGTAGTTTTTCAGGTTTGAGGGCGAAGACCTGATCGTAGTCTCTCAAGGCTTCTTTGAGCACAGCAAAATAAGTTTCTTCATAATAAGGGTAACCTAGCTGCTGTATATAGTCTTTAATCATAGGGCGGATTCTCTTCAAAATGTGATTGGAAAGATTGGGGAAGATATGGTGCTCAGTATGGCATTCTACGAAAGCATTGCCCCCCATACCACTCAAGAACCAATGAGGTTTGATGTTGCGAGTGGTTTTTAACTGATGCTCCAACCATGGCAAACGTTTCTCAGGAGTGGCAAGACCTACATGGTTGAATACTGCCAAATGCATGAAAAGGGGAGCAAATAAACTTCTAAAAAGATAAACACAGAGAATGGCGTACCAAAAGGGGACTACTTGTAGGAAGAGAAAAAATTGAGCGACTAGTCCAGATATTAAGAAAAATATGTACAGTGCCAATTTAAGCCTATGCTGCCAAACATGCTTAATGCTACCAATAACAATCCAAGGAAGGATTAGATAAGGTAGAGCAAAGAAATAAACGTATCGATTTACCCAGGGAAAATAAAACGAAGGTGGGTTGATGGTTGGAATATTGGTATTAGGATGATGAATTAATACATGGGTGTCATGCCACCATTCATTGCTTTGACCAGTCCAGAAATCAGAAAAAATATACCCCCAAATGCGATTGGCACTATTTGATTGAGCAAAGGTTCCATGCCTAGCTTCATGGGTCCCACTGATAGCAATACTGACAAAGAAATAAGCCATGCACAGCATGCCAAGTATTCGCCAAATAAAGTGTTCGTGCGCAAAAACCCAAAAGCCAGCAAGGATTGCAATAAACTTAACAATAAACTTTAAGAGCTCCATACCATACATATGTCGCCAGGTCATAGTTCGTACTATTTTCTGCACTCGTTCAGATAGAGCAGCGAAATGTTCAGTATCAATAAATGACATGTTTTCTTCTATTCAAAGATGAATATAGCACAATTAGGGAGTTGAAAGTGGAAAGTTGCCCCGAAGGGGTTCCTTTGGGAAGAGTTGCCACGAAGTGGTCCCTTTGGGAAAAGTTTGGCGATCAGAGAGTCCTGGATCATAATACTGAACATAATTCTGCGTTCTGCACTCTGAATTCGCAGTAATGTTGTTGACAGTTATTTGATTTCTCCCTAAACTCTCCGCGTTGTTGATATTGAATACGTATGCGTCAAGGTAATGCTTCAAAAAATCGTCGTCGTCTCCGTCGTCATGGCTTCTTAGCACGAATGGCAACTCCAAATGGTCGTAAGATAATTGCTCGTCGCCGTAGTATCGGTCGAGCACGATTGTCTGTTTAATTTATTTGTGTGTTTGCGCAAAAAAATCGTTTAACTAGCCGTTCAGTCGGATATATTTTAAGAAAAGGGAGTAAGATTTCTACGCCCTTTTTTTCTATTTGTTATTTACCTAAATATAGCCAGGAGCCTTGTTTTACGGTGGTAATTGGCAATAAGAAATTGCCATCTTCACCCAAAAGAGCGCGGGTAAAACGTCGTCTTCGTGCTATGATTCGAGCACTCAATCTCATTGATAATTCTCCTTATGATTGTGTCATCCTGGCTCAAGCCAATGTTTACCAAGCTGAGTGGTCTGATCTCTTGGTTCAGGGAAAAAGGATACTGGAGGCGAAGTACCACCGTTATCCCTAGACTACTCATACGTGTTTATCAAAAAACAATTTCTCCTGATCATAGTCATTTAGGAAAGGCTCTTTATCCCCATGGGTATTGTCGTTTTTATCCTTCATGTTCTGAGTATTGTGTGCAGAGTTTGGCTAAAAATGGATTGCTTTGGGGGGGCTGGCGTAGTACTGGACGACTTTTTCGTTGTAATCCTTGGCACAATGGTGGAATTGATTTGCCTTGAAGAAATCTCACTGCTATCCTCAGGTGCGAAATAGGGGTGTTTTAATTCTTTACTAGAGTTTATTATGTTTGGAATGCTTACTGCTCTTTGGGATGAGGTTTTATTGAGGCCAATCTACAATTTGCTTTTATGGCTTACTACCATGATGCCTGGTCATAATTTAGGCCTAGCAATTATTGTGCTTACTTTGTTGATCAGAATAGTGCTCTTTTTCCCTACTTATTCAAGTTTGAAGCAGCAAAAAAGTTTGCAGCAGTTACAACCCAAGATCAATGCCGCTCGTACTAAATATGCTAATGATCAACAGAAGCAAGCTGAAGAAGTAATGAAACTTTATAAAGAGCATGGTGTTCATCCTTGTGGTAGCTGTTTGCCTGTACTGATACAATTACCTTTTTTGTATGCAGTATTTGCTGTTTTGAGAAATGGTTTGGATCCTGCTTATACGCATTATCTCTATGCGTCTTTAGCTAACTTTGATTTGAATACTGTAAATGCTACATTTCTGGGCATTGATCTAACGACACCTGATCTTTATATTTTACCTATCCTGACGGGGGTCACGCAGTTTATTTCTATGAAGTTGGCTCAAGTTAAACAAAAAGCTAAAGTAAGAGATATTACTCCTAAAGATGCCCAAGAACCAAAGCAAATGAAAGAGATGGAGCAGGCTACCAATTCTATGGTGTATCTTTTGCCTCTCCTGCTAGCTTGGTTTGCTCGTAGCTATCCTGCAGGGCTTTCATTGTATTGGATATTCTCTACTTTGTTTGGTATTGGCCAACAAATGATTCTTAATCGTCGCGACTAACTTTTGCCTTTATGGAAGAAATGTTAAGAAAAGCCATTGCACTCCTCCAAGATCTGCTGGCTAAATCTTTGGTAGAGATTGAAGATTGGGAAATGGAAGAGAAGGAAGATGCTCCTGTTGAAGATAAGGCTACTTTGTTACGAATCAATTTGAAAGCCAAGGTGCCAGCAGTGGCTATTGGTCGTCAGGGAGAGACCTTGTTTGCGCTGCAACATATGTGGCGTTTATTAGTGCGACGTTATGTGGATCCTGATTTAGAAGTAGTGCTTGATATTGATAATTATCGTAAGAATCAAGAGTCGAATGCGGAGCTGATTGCCAAAGATGCTGCTAATCGGGTGCGGTCACTTGGTATAGCTGTGGAACTGGCTCCAATGCCTAGCTATCGACGTCGGGCAGTGCATACTATGTTTACTAAGCCTGAATTTGAAGATCTAGAGGTTTATAGTATTGGAGAGGGATTTAATCGTCGTATCAAAGTACAATTACGTTCGCAACCGACTGCTCCATCAGCATAACTTCTTGGCGATGAATTATATTCCAGTTTTGGTCTATATTTTTGGCTACAGTACTTTGGCCTTTTTGTTAACAATGTCTGTAGCTCCAGCATTTTGTAGTTTTCTTACTAAGAATCGTTTTGGTAAGCAGATTCGTGAAGAAACGGTAGATGGTAAGCAATCGACTATTTTTCGTTCGCTCCATGGCAAGAAGGCTGGTACCCCTACTATGGCCGGTATTTTGGTGTGGGGTATCACAGCTGCCATTGTATTAATGTCCGGAGCTTTGGTTCACTTTGGTGTTTTACCTGAATCTCTGAGTGTTTTGGATCGAGGGCAGACCTATTTACCCTTGTTTACTTTGGTTGTGACGGGAATATTGGGGGCCTTAGATGATTATTATAATATTCGTGGAGTAGGAGCTAAGAAAGGGATTGGTGCGAGGCCAAAGTTATTTTGGCTTACGCTTTTTGGCTTAATTGGTGCTTGGTGGTTTTATAGTAAATTGGGTTACAATGAGATTCATTTGCCAGCTATTGGCGACTTTATTATTGGTTGGTGGTATATTCCTATTTTTGCGTTTGTTATTATTGCTTCTAGTAATGCAGTGAATATTACTGATGGACTTGATGGATTGGCTGCCGGCCTATTAATTATGGCATTTGGTGCTTTTGGTATCTTAGCTTTTGTCGATCAATTATTTGTTTTGACTGCTTTTTGTGGCATTTTGATCGGTAGCTTGACTGCTTTTCTTTGGTACAATATTCCACCTGCACGATTTTTTATGGGGGATACAGGAGCCTATTCGTTTGGTGCTACTTTGGGAGTAATTGCTATGCTTACTAATTCGATGGTGGTGCTGCCCATAATCGGTTTTGTATTCGTGCTCGAAACGATGTCTAGTTTGATACAAATCAGTGCTAAAAAATTCTTAGGCAGAAAGATATTCGCTATTACTCCGATGCATCATCTCTTAGAGCACTGGGGTTGGCCAGAACACAATGTGACTATGCGTCTTTGGATCGTGGGTGGCGTTGCCGCCGTGATAGGAGTAATTATTGGACTGATAGGTATGGGGAAATAAGGCATATGAAGCCAGATGCTTGAGGCCTGGAGCCTGAGGTCAAAAGTGGGATAGCTCAAATTGTTGATTCTAAAATCGAGGATCTAGAATCTAAATGAGACTGTATTGAGCTACAATTCGGCATTCGCAATTCTCAATTTATTTAGCGTAGCTACGGCCTTTCCACGTCAGTCCTTTGCCAGTAGCAACGCGGTACATTGAATTAATGATGACAGCGAAACTCAAGAAAAGAGAAATGGGGAAGAAGATAATGCCAATAAGTCCTTGGCGTACATAGAGACTAATAATGGCCATTGTGACAATGTATATAGTTGCTGTTGCTGCTTCTAGACTAAAGAAAGTGCTGCCTTGTCCGATCTGGAGTACAGTTAAGATAAATGGGCTGAGACAGATGGTCATGCCTATTACAATGAAGGAAATTGCGAGAAAATAGTCCCATTTAAAGAAAGAGAAGCTGTTTTTACTAAACCCCTCCCAGATACCACCCAAGGTATCGTACATGTGTGCTGAATAAATACTGCTGCCGTCACCATAAATAATTTTGTGTCCTTTGCCTTTGATATGTCTTGCTAGCAACACATCCTCTAGTACCTTGTCTTTGACCACTTCATGACCGCCTATTTGATCGTATAATTGACGATCAATTAAAATGAAAGAACCGTTGGCAGCAACGAAGTTAATACTTTTGCTTTTATTGATAGCCCATATAGGCATGAAAGCGTACAAATAAAAGTAAAATAGCGGTAATATGGCTTTTTCCCAAAAGCCGTAATTATCAAATCGAGGGAAAAGTGAGAGAAATGACACATTGTGTTTTTCAGCTGTGGCTAAGGCTCGAGCAACCGCGTCTGTAGTCATAGCAATATCACTATCACCAAAAAGTAACCATTGTCCCTTGGCTGCAACACTCATTTGATGGCAACCATGACATTTACCAACCCATCCAGCCGGTAAATGATCTCCATGCATTACTTTTATTCTACTGTCTTCTTGTGCCAGCCGATCCATGATTGATCCTGTATCATCTGTTGATTGGTCATTATAGACGATGATTTCAATATTTTTGTAATCTTGAGCTATCAATGAGCGTACACAGCGCTCGATTACTTTGGCTTCATTGCGGGCTGGGATCAAAATACTCACAAGTCCATACTGTTTATTAGTTCGTGCTGCCGGTTTTATGCATAGCAACAAATTGATAATTGCATGGATACTGATGATGAGTGCAAAAAATAAAGTAATATAGCCGAAAATATTCATAACAAAGGGGAAAATACGAAGAGATTTTACCTGACGTATGCAGAATTAACAATTTAGAACTAAATCGCGGTTGCGCGAACTTAGGATTCCTTTTAAGACGAGTGTGGGCCAGATGTTTCGCCTCCACTGCTTTATGCTCCCCATGAATTTCATTCGTAATTCTGCATTCTGAATTCGTAATTTTACTTGGCTATTTGCCAATCAGAGTTGTTGTAGATATAATCAATAATGAAATTACGGTTAATCTTAAGGTACTAACTTGACTATCAAGCTAGGCCTTTTTCGTATAACAACTATTAATTTATTTCTATGCAATCAAAATTTGCTGCTGCTATCGCTCAAATATGTGACGAAAAACACATTGATCCCAAGGTAGTGATTGAGGCAATTGAAGCAGCTTTAGGAGCTGCTTATCGTAAAGACTATGGCTCTCAAGAACAGAAATTGCGAGTGGTCTTTGATCCTCAAACAGGTTTAACTAATGTCTACCAACAATTTGATGTAGTCGCTACGGTGGCTAATCGTGATTTTGAGAAAACTGTAGCAGATGCTAAAAAAATTCGTAAAACTGCGAAGGTTGGTGAG
>CAZXKW010000019.1:10743-11453 GCA_964641565.1 uncultured Candidatus Peribacteria bacterium | reverse complement strand
ACGGGCGGCTTTATGGTGCTGCTCCATGTCCTGCATGTCCGGGCCTTTACCTCCTGGTAATTGGAAGTTTAGTGAATTAATGACGCGCGAGTTACGCCAAACTGCTAGTTCTTGGAATGAAGTGTATGTATACCCTTTGTTAGAACCAAGTGATTCAGCAGGCGCATTACATGATAGTTGGACATATACGTATGAATTACCATTAGAGCCTAAGCGTGATTACAATGTCCATGTAACTGGGGAAAACAAATATTTTGACAAAGTCACAGCACTTTTTTTGGAATATGAAAGTACCAAGCGAAGCTTTTCTGATATTCCACACACCAATTCGTATTATCCTGCTGTTCACTCTCTCAGTGAAGGACACACTCCTCCTCCCCCATTAAAGAGTTGATAATGCAGATACAGGCACATTATTTTCAATATGGGAAAAGTCTTGTATAGAAGAAGCTGTGGATGACCCAAGTGACGCCTGCTACCCTGCAGTCAAAAAGACATTCCCATTCAGTGATGTACCAACCTCGCATGCATCTTACAAGTTTATTAACGAAGCTTTTCAAAGAGATCTTATTCCTTCTGTAGATTTATTTCGACCTGAAGAACCAGCCACTAAATTATTTGTGCTACAAATGGCTTTAGATATGGAAGCAGGTCGTTTGAATAGGGGTGGTGCCAATATTTCACAAGGAACAGTGGCTGCCAAAGATGCT
>CAZXKW010000019.1:3132-10733 GCA_964641565.1 uncultured Candidatus Peribacteria bacterium | reverse complement strand
AGAACATATTTTGCTCGTGCATCAGAACTAGAGCTGATAACACTCGACACCAATGGTAACTTTAACTTCCAATCACCGATTTCTCGCGCTGAAGCAGCCCAGTTATTTTACCGATCACATTATTATCGCTGGAAATAAACATGTCTGTTGGCATCGAACAAAAGCTTCCATTCAGTTCATTTGGTCATTTACTAAAGCCCTTTCTAAGAATGGTGCGGTTGGCCTCGTTGGTTACACTCCGTTCCAGATAAACTTATTCTTTTGCCGTTCTCTAATAAGGCATAGTGAACAGTAAGTTGGAGAAGTGGTTGCGTTGGAATATAAGAATAGCAGATAGATATGATGTTTCTATCTGCTACGGGTATTAGAGAATAGGGTTGTGTAGAACCTTACTCTATTAATTGATTTAATTCCCTCCATCTAATGGCAATTCTTGTCTCATACGAAATAAAAATTCAGAATCAAAGCTTTCGTATCTGCCGCCAAAGCTATCTCTTACTTTTCTTTTTACTGCAACTAACTCAGCATCAGACTGTACAGGCATTTGTGCCACTTCCAGTCTAAGACCTGTTAAATACTTTCTATCACCTGGACGGGCGATGAGAATGACTGTCTTATTCCGCATTTCTTTGCTGCCTACAATGGTTGGCACTTGGTATTCATATTTGCCACACATAACCCAAGGATCATCGGGTTTCTCTCCTGGGCGATTATTAGTGCCGATAACTATATCTCCACACGCTGGTAGTAATCCTTCGACTTTTCTTCTCTGTGCCCTAATATCAATCAGCGTATCTATCATTTGCCCATTAACCTCAATATTTGATTGAGCTTGTATAGGCAAATAGCCAAAATCACCAGCAGCTTCTATAGTTGATTCTATTTGAGTCGGTGAAGCATCTAATAGTCTCTGAGCTAGTGTATCTTTCACTCTATGTGTAATGTTCTGTGTGGAACGATTAAATGGATCTGTAATTAGATCGAACCCATCCACAAATAGTGCTGCTAATAGTGCACCTGTAGGCGCATTTGCAATCACAGTAGCTAGTTGTTGATCTGCATTGACTCGACGCAAGCAACTGGTTATATATGTTCTTACAAAAGCGACTTGAGAGTGCTCGCCACCTCCAAGAATTCTACGCATTTCATTACGTAATTGCTCGTTAATTTGTACACGCTCAGCTTCGGTAGCTCGATCCTGTCTGCGCAGGTGTTGTTCAACCGTGGTTAAAAGGTTTTGGAACTGTGTATTGTCTACTGATAGCTTTTGCATAGAATTTAGTGGTTTCCTATTATTATCTCTTAATGTGCTTTAATTGTCACGTAAAAGAAAAGTAGGGCACTATAGTGTATCGCTTAGATTTTTACCAGTCTCTGGCCTTCTAATAGCCATTCCTAAAAATGGTGCAGTAGGTCTCGTTGGTTACACTCCGTTCATGATATCTGTATCCTTTTGCCGTTCTTTAGTTCGACATAGTGATCGCCAGGTTGGTGAAGAAATCACTTTGGAGTATCAAAATAGTAGATAAACAAGATACTTCTATCTGTGAAGCGTATTAGAAGATGGAAAAGGATAGAACTATTTATTTCTAGATCAGAAAGTGGGCTTTGTTTGCATATACTAATAGGATTTTGTTATCTTTCAGGCAATAAGAATTTCTATGCTTGTACAGGATCTTTCTCAAAAGTTTGGGGTTGATATTTCTAAAGTAAATTCACTCGAACTGCTGCGTTCTATTATGGCATGGTATCCCAATAAGAAGCTCTATAGTCGGCCTTCCAGCAAGTCAGGAACAAGCATTCTGTCCTGTCTATAGTCATGAAGAATGGTATGCCGATAATTGGGAGTCGCCCTTCTTAGAAATCGATAGCACCAAGTCTTTTTTCGAACAGTTTCATGCTCTTCAGAAAATTGCACCTGTAGTTGGGCTGCTCTCAAGCATGCAAGAAAATGCAGAGTATTGTCAGGATTCAGAAGGATTGAAAAATTGTTACCTAGTTTTCGATGCTTTAAATTGCCAGGATGTTTATTATTCTGCCCGTATTTATGATTCTCGCGATTGTATTGACGCCTACTGGGTAATGAACTCTGAGCTCCTGTACGATTGTGTCTATATGTTCAATGCTTACAATTGTCGTTATGCGTTCAACTGTCATTTTGTTACTGACAGTTTTTTTTGTATTTAACTGTCGCAATGTAAAGAATGCGTTTATGTGCTCCAATTTGCGCAACAAAGAATATTGTTTGTTCAATAAACAAGTTACTAAAGAAGAATACGAGCAATTTATATCAACAGTAAATTGGGCGGATTATGATACGATGCTGAAATTCAAAAAACAATTTATTGAAGAGCTTATTCCAGCAGCACCAATACCACCAGCTATTCTCGAAAACTGTGAGCAAGTCGAAGGTAATTATCTTAAAAATACTGCTCATTCCGAGAAGGCATTTGAAAGTTTTGATTTAAAGGATACTTACAATGTGTTTCAGTGCGCTAAAGGAAATGATATCGCAGGAGCTTATATGTGCAACGATAGAGTAGAGAAATGTTTCCAATGTGTGGCTACCGGTATAGCGGTATATGACGTAAGAAATTGTGCGTTTGTCTGGCACAGTTCATATATGGAATATTGCTATCTTTGTTTAAATTGCCAAAACTGTTTCGGATGTATTGGTCTTAGAAACAAGCAGTATCATATTTTCAACAAGCCATATTCAAAAGAAGATTATGAAGATGCTGTAAAAGTTTTACGAGAAAATATGGTGAAAAGAGGCGAGTATAATCAATTCTTTCCACTTGAGCTGAGCCCATTTCCTTATGAAGATACTATTGCATTTGATCTTTTTGACAATCGTGATAGCTCAGTGTTCGCAGCTGAATTGGCTTTGCCTAATGGGAGTGCTCAATCTAAAAATGTGCAAACCTGTCCTATCTCAGGAAAGCAATTTCGTTATATCAATCAAGAGTTAGCTATTTACGAGAAAAGAAATATTCCTTTACCTAGAATCTCTCCAGCACTGCGCTATCGTCAAAGAATGCAACTAATGGATACAAGTTTTCTTCCTAATCAAGTTCAATTATCTTTAGGAGGTGTCGCGGCTACTTATTTTGCACATCCAAACACTAAAAAGATTGTTGATTGGAAAGAATACGAAGCCCAATTGTAGCTATAGAGAATGGTGATTGCCCCTTTCTTGAGCTATTTATAAAATTGGTGCGGTTGGCCTCGTTGGTTACAGTCCGTTCCAGATGTCTGTATCCTTTTGCCGGTCTTTAGTTCGACATTGTGATCGCCAGGTTGGTGAAGAAATCACTTTGGAGTATCAAAATAGTAGATAAACAAGCTACTTCTATCTGTGAAGCGTATTAGAAGATGGAAAAGGATAGAACCTTTTTGCTTTATCGAATAGACTATAGCCTACTGTGTGCTGTAAAATGTAATGAATAGTTAATTACTTGATTTAATGCGAGCTAATGAAGATGAGCCAATAGATCGTTTACGGATTGGTAGTAATTCAAATAAAAGAGATCATAGAAAGCTTTTAGCTGCGCTTGTTTTTTCGGGTTTACTTAAATCAGGAAATGATCAAGTCCGGGCAACAAATGATGTCCTTAGCGTTCCGGGTATAATGGTACAAAGAGAGACACGTGATGCGTATACCAATCCTAGAATATATTCTACTGTTGGCTACCTTGAGAGGGCAACGTCGCAGAATATAGGAGTAGATTTTGAAACAGTTAGAAGTACCTACGATGTAGTGGGGTCCACAGCTCAGCTGATGGATGTATTGCCAGTTCAAACTCTTGCGCGTCTTTACCAGTCTTTTGATACTACAAGTCCAGCTGTTCAAGAAATGCTGGCAAACAATAGGTACTTTTATTTACCAACACCACCACCTAATAGGGCAAAATATATTCGTGGAGATAATGGGTATGACACTGTGATTATTTCAAGTAACGCTCTTTCTTTTGGATCTCTGGTGCGTGAACGACATGAAGTTGCGTCTGTTGGAAGAAATGTTCTGACCTCTTCCGATAGTCTGCTTGTTGATGATCTTCGCCATGAGTTACTTCACGACGCTTGGCATCATTTGTTGTCATCACAAGACAAAGAAAAGTTCATCAATATTATGGATCAGCTTTTTGAGTTAGAACCCCAATGTGACACCCAAGGCAGACCGCTTGTTCTTGCCTATTATTTACATAACCCTAACGTTGCAGCTTCACATGTAGGGTTACCGAGTGGTGGTGTGGTTTTAAGTGATTCTTGCTGGCAATCAACATACAGACGTGGGGTCGAGCTAGTGTTTAATGATGTGGTGTCCGAATTTGCAAGAAACTATAGTCCTCAAGATGCAACTGTTCGTCAGCATGTGACAGATTTGTTGCTTTGGTATACTCGTTTTAGAATAAATATGGAGCAGCGGTTTGTAACCTATCCCCATTTGAATAGGGGGGCGTTTATGCGTGAGGAGTCATATGCTTGTATTGAATCAGATGGAGAGGACATAGTGCCTTTCCGGCGTTTTTACCAGGGCATATTGAATCCTAGAGATTTGCCCACTGAATCCAAAGATAGGGCCTTAACTACTCCTCATGAATTTGATGGGCCTAATCCTTATATGGGATCAGAAGATGATTTTGTTAGAAATTCAATTCCAGTAATTCGACAGTTTATAAGCTTTCTTGGAGAAAACAAAGCTAGATTTCACATTCAATAATAGCTCACACTGTTTTTGTGAGATAATCAAAAATTGGTGCAGTAAGCCTCGTTGGTTACACTCCGTTCATGATATCCCTATCCTTCTGCCGTTCTTTAGTTCGACACAGTGATGGCCAGGCTGGTGAAGAGATCATTTTGGAGTATCAAAATAGTAGATAATAAGCTACTTCTATCTGTGGAGTGAATTAGAAGATGGCGTGGGGTAGAACTTTAACTATAACTGTGTAGTGTGCTTCTACTCCTCGAGATCCCTTCTTATGGTTCCTTCCTCAAGTGCTTTGTGTAGATCGGGAAACACAGCTGCAATATAGGCGTTAATAAATTCTAATGCTTTCTGCCACTGGGCAAAAGTTCCCATTCCAGTAATATTGATTTCACCTTCTTTTTCAGCAATATCTCGTACCAGAGGTTGTTTTTGATAGCGTCCCATCAGATTAATAAACAAGGATTTTAGGCTGCCTCCTTCTAATACCTTGCATTTTAATTCGCGAGCATTTCCATTTGGTTCTACCCATACAATTGCTTCGCTAACAACTTGATTATCGTCTGCTCTGATTGTCTCTGCTAAACGATAATGAAAACCTGCGCTACCGTAGGGTTTTGCTTCTATTGTAAGACCGGCATCGCCATTGGCAGTTGGAAATCTAAGTGGGGTCCAGTGAACAGGTTGTTGCACCGAGGCAGCTTCTAATGACGGTTCTTTAGTAAGAGCAGATTGTAATTTGCTTCTAAGTTGGCGTCTGGCGTGAGTAGCATCTTCAGAAACACCTAGTAATCTTACAATATCAACTATTTGAGCCACGATATGTTCAATTGCCTTTTGTGGATCTTCGTTGAGTGTATCTGGTTCATGAGATGGTGCAGCACGCATATGCATTTTTAATTTCTCACCATTATATCTCTATTTTAATGTTTTTACTAATTCAAACTTACACTGCTTTACTATGTGATAGACATCTACTGTTAGCCATTCCTGAAATTGGTGGAGACGGGCGGAATCGAACCGCCGTATAAGAAGCACTAAGATGATCCTCTACGTCTATAGTTTGCTTTGAATTACGTTCTTGCTCATCAAGAGCAAACAAAAAATAAGCAAAAACGGTTTCTCCTAATACTTCTAAGTACGGAGAAACTTCCTAGAAGCATATCGAAATTTTACAGTAAGTTAGTGATGGATATGTACAGAGCACTATCCTACTGTCTCCAGCAAAAAGGCCAGAGAAGAATTGACGTAGATCGAACGATTAAGCAGCTAGTGCCATTGCTGGTGAACCAACATACTCAGCGTCGCGACCTGCAGTCAAATTAGCTAAAGTTTTAGCAGTTGTTTGTCCCTACACGGATCTACCGGGGGCATAGGGGCCCCGTAGACGCCAATCATGATAGTAGACTCCTTAGCAAAACCGATCGTCCCCACGAATTGGAAAAGAACAAGTGCAGCAATCAGTGCTGCCAGGGTATTTTACTCTACTTGATTATGAATTAGTAGTATGAGTTGTTTTAAAAAAGAGCAGAGAAGTTTTTTAACTCTCTGCTCTTTGATCTCTGCACTTAATGTTTTCTGTTTAGTTGATCTCGTATGTAATTGTGACACTTGAATATACGTCTTGGCTGCCAGCTTCAAAGCTTGGCGCTGGGACTTCCATAGCACCGCCTGCTGCGCTCATTGGCATCTCTTTGTAGCTAGACATATAACTGTCGTAGTAAGGGACTGCTGTGTCATCACTGAAGCTGACGATCTTACCTAGACGTACACCGGCTTGGCGGGCAAGTGTTTCTGCCTTTGCTTTAGCTTTTGTAAATGCTTTTTCACGCGCTTCGTCTTTGAGCTTATCTTGGTCATCAATAGTGAGATTGATATTACCAATATTGTTGGCTCCAAGATCAGTTGCTTTTTGTACTACATCACCCGCTTGTTCTATCTTGCGTACTTTTACTTCAACACTTTGAGTCAAACTATAACCAATGATTTTTGGAGTTTGGTTTGGTACATCGTCGATAGAATAGTCTTGTTCAGGATTGAGGTAATATGCACTCGTTTTAATATCTTTTTCGTCGATTTGCATTGCCTTGAGAGCAGCCACTATATCAGTCATTTTTTTGTTGCCATCTTTAGTTACCTCCATGACAGTTTTACCTTTGCTTACTACTGAGAGACTTACAGTAGCAATATCTGGTTTAGCTACTACTTTATCATCAGCAGAAACAGTAAAGGTGTTGCGATAGCCTTCTTTATAAGTGTTGTAGGTGGTGATGCTATCTACTAATGCTGTAACACTGCCTACTAAAAGAAATACAGCCAGGAGTGCTGCTACTAATTTTCCTAATGATGTTTTGAGAAATTCCATGTGACTGATGAGTTAATAACATTGTTTATTGTAGCTGCCCTTGAGTTTTGCGCTATAGAACAAGTCTTTTTATAGTTGACGCCTTACTTTGCTTCTGGTGATTGATAAATTGGAATATGTGGGGAGTTTACTGGAAAATAATTTTGCTTAACCCAGTGCTCAGGATAATTGTGAGGATAAAGATAATCCTTGCCACCTTCTTTCGTTAGGTGTAATGGGACTTGTAGATTGGTGTTTTGCTCTAGATATTCGTCCGTCTTCTTCATTGCCTTCGTAATATCATTGCTTTTTGGTGCTCGAGCTAAATAAATGCAGGCATGGGCAAGAAAGTATTTCCCTTCCGGAAAACCAATGACATTAAATGCCTGTAATGCATTCTGCACAAAAATCAATGCTTGAGGTTCAGCCATGCCAATGTCTTCAGATGCTAATATCAGCATTCTTCTAAAGATAAATTGAGGATCTTCACCCCCAGCGATCATTTTCCACAACCAGATCAAACTTGCATCAGGGTCACTACCTCGTATG
>CAZXKW010000019.1:0-3122 GCA_964641565.1 uncultured Candidatus Peribacteria bacterium | reverse complement strand
GCAGATATAGTATTGTAATGTTCCTCACTGCGCTTGTCATAGCGAATATGCTGCTTAGTCAAAAACTCTCTAATAGTATTGATGTCAGCTGTGGTCTTTTGCGTGGCAACTAGTAATTCTAAGGCATTGAGTAAGCTTCGAGCGTCACCAGCAGCAATAGTGATTAGATAATCTTGAACTGCATCACTGAGCTTTACTTCATCATTGTAGGCTTCATGTAAAGCGCGATTGAGAATCTTTTTGAGGGCTCCTGTATCTAAGCTATTGAGTCGATAGACAGTTGTGCGGGAGAGCAAGGCTTGATTGATCTCATAAGAGGGATTTTCAGTAGTAGCCCCTATCAAAATGATGTGACCTGACTCGACGAAAGGTAGCAGGGTGTCTTGTTGCCCTTTGTTGAAACGATGAATTTCATCTACAAAAATAGTGGTTCTTTGGTTGTAGGCTAATAAGCGTTCTTTGGCAGCTAAACTATGTTTTCTTAGATCACTCACTTTGGCTTCCGTAGCATTCAGTTCCACAAAGTGGGCATCAATGCTATGGGCGATGATATTAGCAATGCTTGTTTTTCCTGTACCTGGAGGTCCTACTAAAATAAATGAATGGAGAATTCCTGATTGAAGTAGCTTAGCTAGGTGTCCCTCAGGACCAAAGAGATGCTCTTGGCCATATAATTGGTCAAATCGAGTGGGGCGGAGGCGGTGGGCTAATGGCATCATAAGCATACAAATAACACTAAACCATCATAGCTCTTTTCGCTTCCCTGCCAAGGTGAGTTTCTTTTAGTCAAAGATTTGCAATCTAAACTTGGGAATGAACAGTTAATACCTAAAAGGTTAAAAAATAATGCAGAATTCAGAGTTCAGAATGCATAATGATAGATTTTTCCCTTTTACTTGTTCATTTGTAATCACAAGCTGTTCACAGTAGGGTTTTATGCTATGGTATGGTACAATTATATGAATGCATCTTTTGGCTAAGTTATTTTCTATGAAATTGTTAGCAAAAAACAAGCTAGTTAAGTCTTTTGGGTGGGGGATTACGGCTATCGCATTATTGCTTTCTGCGAGTCCACTTTCATTTGCTGCAGAGCTTGTCAGTGGCGTTTCCTACTTCAAAAGTGCCACCGCATCTGGTAGAGATTTGAGAGCATTGGTAGTGGATCCTGCCATCGTGACTGTGCGACCAGAAGGAAAGGCTACTTGTAGCGGCAAATTTAGTTCTGCTCAATTTAATGCTTTAGCGAATGAAGGTAGTGTCGTAGGATTGATCAATGCCAACTTTTTTGAGAGTTCTACTTTAGGTGATTATATTGGCAATCAAATTTACTTAGGGCCAAGTGGTAGCTCTGGTTTTTTTGCAATTAAGTCTGATGGACAATTTGAATTAGGCTCAGGTCGTTTGGATGCTGCTCAGGCTAGTCAGTATAAAATGTTTATTGGGGGAATTTATCGTATTGATTCGGCTACTAAGCCATTAGCACAGATGACCTCAGCTGATATTAGTACTCGATTTAGCCAAATTTATAGTCGTAGTGCTAGTGATGCTACAGGTGGGATCGCTCGTACTTTTCTTGGGGTAAATGTACCTGAAAGAAAGTTGATTCTTTTTACCGGAGGCCAGGGTGATCACCGTGGACAAGGCGTTACTCCTCAAGAGGGTATTGAATTTTTGAAGACTCATGGTGCTACAGCAGCATTTAACTTGGATAGTGGATCGTCAACTTTGATGCGCCTCAATAGTAGACTGTCTCCAGCTGATCAAGGTGGCAGTACTCTTAATAATGGTTCACTAGCTACCTTGCTGGTAGTTCGTACAGATACCAATTTAGCGCCCTCAGGTACACTTAATTGTCGCGGTAGTTCTGATACTACTCCAACCACAGTTTCTACTGATACATCCAGTACTGGTGCGGTTCCAGCTGCGAGTAATACCGCGCCAACGACTACTCAACAAGTAGTCGTTCCTGCAGGTTCAGTTCCTTTGGAGGCACCAATTAATGGTTCGACATCAGTATCTTCAGATGGTGGGGTGATTGTGAATTATGCTCGTATTCTCTTTACTTACGCAGGCGGATTGGCAGGTACTTTGGCACTTTTGATGCTGATAGTTTCTGGTATTCAAATTATTATCGGTGGCAGTGGTGAGGCTATTGGTAAGGCCAAAGAACGTATTATTGGTGTGTTATCTGGATTATTTATTCTTGGATCAGGTGGTTATATTTTATATTTAATCAATCCTTGTTTCTTCACATTCGGTACCGGTAGCGCTTGTCAGGTGCGTTCTACTCGTTATGAAAATCCTAATTTTCAAACCAACGGAGTAAATCAGTTTATCAGTGGTCCTGCTGGTCAGGCTGCTACTGAGACAAGAACTAGAGCTCGTTCACCTCAGGTATATGCTCAGGAGAAACTATCGATGATGAAGGGATGGTGGACTACTTACAATGCAGATATTCTCCGAATTACACGTGCATTGGCTCCCAATGCTGCTCCAGAGTTTTTTATGGGCGTGGCTAGTAATGGTGGTTTGCGTGAAAATACTACTGGCTTCCGTACTGGGTTGGCAGATGAACGTACAGCTGCTAGACCACCGCTTGGTGGAGTGGCTACACAGAGCTTTCATGAGCTAGGCTGGTTTGGTGTTGAGGGTGGTCCTAGAAATGGTCCTGCACCTGGGCCTGGATCAAATTGGTCAACAATTGCTACATCCGAAGAAGTAAGAACCCTATTGGGTAGGGAGGGAGTTACTGCTCCAGGTAGTTGGTATGAAGCTGCTGCAGATCAATTGGCTATTGGTATCATTAATAATCGCAATCATGGTCGGGCAGTCAATCGTTCATTGCCAGCCAATATTCAAGCTCAAAATGAAAGTAGTTTATGGTTTCAAGCGATGACCACTATGGGGTGGAGTGCCGGTGATGCTCGTGCTGCTCGCATTATTCGCATGGTGGCAAATGACATTGCCAATGTCCCTGAAAATCAACGTTGGGGGGCATTTGTTCGTGCTTTTTATACCAAGGGCTTAGATCGTTCTATTCTTCCAGTTGCCGAAGGTGGGGTATACGATGTTTACAATAATCCTTTCTTTACTGTCATTCGTACTATGCAGAAGATTGAGGC
>CAZXKW010000018.1:7975-11606 GCA_964641565.1 uncultured Candidatus Peribacteria bacterium | reverse complement strand
AGGATCATGTTGGTATTTCTTGCGTTTTATTGATCCTGCCAACGATAAGGCTTTGGCGGATTATAAATTGTTAGAAAAATTTGGACCAGTTGATATGTATGTTGGCGGTTCTGAACACGCTGTACTCCATTTGTTATATGCGCGTTTCTGGAATTTATTTCTATTCGATATTGGAGCGGTTCCTTTTGCCGAACCATTTAAATCACTTCGACATCAAGGAATGATTTTGGGTGAAAATCATCAAAAGATGAGTAAATCACGTGGAAATGTAGTCAATCCTGATATCATCATCACCGAGTACGGAGCTGACACCTTCCGTCTCTATGAGATGTTTATGGGGCCTTTTACTGAAATGAAACCTTGGAGCACGAAATCAATTGAAGGTACTCACAGATTCTTACAAAAGGTGTGGCGTCTTTCAGAGAAGCCGCTTACCGGAGAAGCTCAAAGTGCTACTACGGTCTTGCTGCACAAAACCATTAAAAAGGTAGGAGAGGATATTATGAATTTCTCCTTTAATACTGCTGTCAGCCAATTAATGATTTTGGTAAATGCTCTGTCAGATCAAGAATCACTTGCTCGTTCGGATTTCGAAAATCTTCTACGTCTACTGTCACCATTTGCTCCACATTTGACTGAAGAGATCTGGGAGAAGATTGGCAATAAACCATTTTTAGTTTTGGAGAACTGGCCTCAGTACAACGAGCATTATTTAGTAGATACGACCATCGATATACCGGTACAGATCAATGGTAAAGTACGACAGGTAATCTCGGTAGCTGCTGATATTAGCCAAGAAGAAGCAATTGCACTAGCAAAAGATCAGGCTACTATTCAGAAATGGCTCAGTGAAGGCGATGTTGTCAAAGAAATTTATGTTCCTCGTAAAATGATCAACTTTGTCATTAAGCCAAAGGCTTAATCAGTAATGGTTACAGGTTTGGAAGTGGAAGATCTAAACCTGTAAGATCATTGAGTTGATTATCAACTTGGTTCAAATCATCAATAATTGAGTCAACCGTATTCTCAGGGGAGGTGGGACTGATGAAGTGTCCATTGGTAGAAGAACGAGAGGAAGAACTATTTGATGAATTGGTAGAGGCTACCCGTGGCTGTTTCAAATCTAAACCATGATAAACTACTCTGGCCATTTTTTTGCGCACAAAGGTTTGATTGATGCCATAGTGTCCACCCGTCGGCATGTCTGAAAGGTGGTTATCACGCACAAATTTGATATATGGGGCCCACCAATCAGTAGACCGAACATCTAAGTACATATCCTCAGTAACAGTAGGTAAAGTCACTTCTAAGCTATTGATAATAATCTTGAGAGCTTCAATTTCTGTAACAGCCTGATTGGGATGAAAGGTACCATCGGGATATCCGCTGAGAATACCATTACTACGGGCAGTATAGGCATATTCATGGCACCAGCTACTGACGGGGATATCAGAAAAAGAAGCACTAGAAGAAGGGACAGGGGTAATGTTGGCAACTTTGAGTGCAATTTTGGTAAGCTCACAACGAGTGAGGCTGAGCTCAGGATGAAACATACCATCTTCACTGCCACTAATAATATTTTGTGCTCGCAAAAACTCGATTGCTGCTGCATCAGGATTACTAGTCGTGACATCATTAAATGCATACGCTTGAGCAGAGACTACAAGACTCATTAAAATTACACCGATAGCTCGAGAAAAATATTTCATGGGAGGAAAACTACACATTCGCATTCTGCCAACTTATACTAGAAAAGCAATATTTTGACTACAAGTCTAGTTGCTGTTCTATCGCGTTTAAGGTTCCAATAGTATCTACTTCTACACTGCGTAACTCTTCATTAATTGTGTATAAGGAATCAGTGGGGAGTGTATTCTGGTTATTAGCTTGAGGATGAATAAAAAGTGCTGTCATCAACGCAGCTGTTGTCAGAGATGGTAAACTGATCCATAGTAACCAACGTTGCCAATGTGTGACCTTTTTGCCCAAAAGTTTTTCTTCGAGGGCATGTACGAAAGCTGGATCTGGTTTGGGCGGTCGTGAAGCGATGATTTTGGCCATATACTTCAAGAATTAAGAGGTAAGGGATGTAATTCTGCTGCTTTTTTGAGAGCTCGATGTTGCAATACTTTTACATTTTCAGTGCTGAGATCGAGAGCTATAGCAGTTTCTTTAATCGAATAATTTTTGAGGAAGCGGTATTGGAGAATATCCCGATAATTCTTGGGGAGTAATTTGAGAATTTTAGTCGTGATTTTTTCTTTACCACTACTAGCTTCTATTTCTTCTTCGGTGTGAGGAAGCTCTTGAGCTAGGTAATCCTCAAATGATATCTCAATACCTTGGGCATATTTTACGCGCCAGTAATCATTGATGGTGTAACGTGCTATGGTGAAGAGCCAGGACTGAAATTTGGCTTCAAATCGGAAATTTTCAATTGCTTGGAAAGCCTTGAGAAAAGTCTGTGAGGTTAGGTCTTCCGCTTCTTCTTTATGATTTACCTTGCTCCAAATAAAGCGATAAAGCGGAGTGATGTAGTGATGATACAAAGGTCGAAAACTTTCTGTATCTCCCTCCTGAACTTTTCTAATCCATTGATCTTCATTGTGAAACAGCATGTGCAACAATGTCTACAAATATAATGTCGATAGGAGGTTACACTACGAAGATTCGAGATTCGAGATCAGAGGTCAAATATCAGTTGAAAGTTGAGATGGGTGAGTGGGAAGTTATTAATGAGATGACAATAAATTTGTTACAGAGTGTGTTTAGCCATTTTTGCAAATAACTCCGTAATTTAAGTTCTTAGCTAAGAGTAAACCGTCACCGATTGGCAGAACGGTATGGTGCCAGTGATATTTATCTAATTTTAGTTGGAGAGAGGTAATATCATCAGCTTTATCTAGAGCATTATCTGCTAGGATAATTGTATTTGGTGTGATATGGGGTTGTAATTCTTCAAAATACACAGGGTAGCGGCTGCGGTCACAATCTAAGAAGATAAGGTCAAATTTTTGGTCGGAGTATTTCAGATATTGATCAAACGCTACTTTTTCTTGCGATATATATTGATCTACTTGGGCTGTTTGAAAATTTGCCCATGCCGCTTCATGTTTGAGCTTCGATACTTCAACTGTAATGAGGTGACCGTGGTTGTTTTGTTGAAGGGCACTAGCAAAAAATAAACCTGAAACTCCAAATGAAGTGCCGCATTCCAAGATCCTGGCTGGCTTTAAGACCTTTACTATGGTGTACAAAAGAATGCCGGTGTCTTTTTCTAATGGCCAGGCGCGCAAAAATGTAAATTTTTCAGTAGGTGTAGTTGCTTGTGCTTGGCCGAAAGCTTGTTTGTCTTCATAAGCATAGATACGATCAATTACCTCCATGACATGGTCTGGCATATCCCAAAGCAGATCTAGTTGTTCAGCATTCAAGTGAAATTGATTGAGCTGTAAGCGAATTTGGGCAGACTGCAGAAAGGGGAGCATATAAAATACAAAGCTGGACAGAATCTAGTGTAGGGAAAAGTTTCTGATCATGCCAGTAAATGATTTTATGCTTAGTTTCAAGACTAAGACTAAGGTTCCTGCCCAATTTGCCTACTGATTCTTACGATCGCGTTTAAGTAGCA
>CAZXKW010000018.1:7097-7965 GCA_964641565.1 uncultured Candidatus Peribacteria bacterium | reverse complement strand
AAAGGGGAGCATATAAAATAGAAAGCTGGACAGAATCTAGTGTAGGGAAAGGGTGCCGATGATGGTGGTGATTGCGGGTGTGGCTGGTTTCTTGACTAAGACTTAGAGTCAGACGCAGACTGAGGTTTCTGCCAAATCTGTCTACTGATTCTCATTCTTACGATCGCATTTAAGTGGCATTCTTAGAAAAAGAATGAGAATTAGTACGAGAATAAGTGATTGCTTGATGCGATCGTGGTGGACCGGATGGGGATCGAACCCATGACCTCCTGCTTGCAAAGCAGGCGCTCTACCAGCTGAGACTACCGGCCCATTGGTATCTTCAGGCCAAATTGTGTTTGGCGAGGCACAAAGTAGCAGAAACTATTTGGTTGGGCAATATAATTTTCACTAAATTACTAATAATTATTGCAAAATAGGTACACAGGTACGGATTACTCGACGTGAAATAATTGACTGTGAAGAGGATGGCACAATAGCAACTTTTCTTTGAATATGATTCCAACCTGCTGCGGGTACTTTCTCTTTAGCAAGATGTAGTGTGCCAGCACAAAGAGTAAGATTGCCTTTTACTTTATTGTTTAAATCGTCAACGACGATTCCTCGTGTCCATAATGCGGGCGCTTCTGTCTGGATAAATCCCTGGTCCATCCTGATCCTTGCTATTCACTACTACTATCTGCCAGCCTTGTTTTGTCGCACTTAAGTATTGTTTCTTAGTTATTCCACCATGGTCTTCACCATTAAATCTCTTGGGAAAGTAAATGAGTTCGTCTGTATCGTCGCCAAATATTCCTAATTTGGGGGCGGCTAGCTCATCAGGTTTTGCTTTGTATCTTTCATTTGTTTGCATTACTGCACGAAATAA
>CAZXKW010000018.1:0-7087 GCA_964641565.1 uncultured Candidatus Peribacteria bacterium | reverse complement strand
GAATGCCATCGACTATTTGCTTCCAGGTGGGAGCTATATATCTTTGACCATCGATGCCAATACAAACTAAATCTTCCCCCTCTTGAGTTAATAGACCATTATCTACGTAGAGGCTGCTATGCTCTATGTAGCGGTGGTAGAGATCGGTGATCATCTCCTCAAGAACCTGGTCAATATTGGGAACTTTGACTGAAAGAATTCTAGCTACCTTGGGTCTTGCTAATGTGCCTGGTACTAATGGAAACCCTTGTTCTAGGTCAATATCACGATTATGCATAGGATTCATGTGGTTAGTGATAATGATAGCTTTTGCATTGATAGACTGTCAAAGATGAGAGATTTTAGAAGGCCCGAAGCGCGAGCCAAGGTGCATGAATTGGGGACCAGCTAAATTTAAACTCTAAAATCGAGAATCTAGAATCTAAATTTCGGGTCTCTCATTTGTTCAGGACGAATTGATTGCCAGATCTCAAGATGACACCACTCTGCTGGTAAAACTTTTCCTAAAATTCGCACTTCGCAATTCTTAATTCGCAATTTCATTCTGCACACTGCCTTCTGAATTCTGAATTCATTAGCTTCCGTGCTTTTGCTGAATTTGGTATAATAGCTGGATATATACTTTTTCATGCTAAATATTGCAGCGAAACCACATAACGAAGAAGGAGTAATTAGACCTCGCTTGGTCGCTAAATCGCTCCAAATTGCTAAGCTTCTGGATACTCAACGACAGCAGATGGCTAGCAGTAATGTGGGGGGAATCACTACTATTCCTTATCAGGAGCATGCTTATTTAATTGGGGCGATGCTGTATTTTATGATGGAGCGTATTGGTTACTGCCAGGATAGCAATCAGTGTGATCCCAGCAAGGCTGCATTGTTCCATTGGTTTCATGACACATTGTGGCGTACTTATGAACAACCTGAGGCACATGAACAGTTAAAAAAAGAAAGAGGTCCAATTGTGGATTTCTTTAGTCAAAAAGCCCACAGCTTTGCTGATGCTGTGGCAGTCTTACAAGAATTGAACCCTTATGATTTTGTGGTTTACCCACTCCCTGATAATGATCATTTGAGTACTCAACATATCAATATGATGAGTAAGCAAAATTATATTCAGTATTTGGATCAGTTGCAGGATCGTTACACACAAGACGGCATGCATATGGCACGATTATTTGCCGGAATGAATCAGAAATTGTCGTTAAGATTATTGCTGCGCGGTATGGTAACTATGCGTACTATCATGCGTGGGGTGGGCGAGGCAGCATTGGCGAACCAAGATTATGAAATAGCAGTGAGAAGCTTTCAGTTTGCTGGTGATTTAACTCAGCCTGATCTACAAAAGCGGTTTCAAACAATAATTGTTAGTTTACAAAACGAGCATCCCGAATTGTGTGAGATTTTGATGGTGAAATTGGAACAGAGTAAGCAAGATTGGTTTAGTCCTTTTGCTGCTTTTTACCAGGGCGTAGCTTCTTGATCATACTCATCAGGCTATTGGCACTGCTTTTGAGTTTATTGCCAAATTGAGATCCTTGGGCGTAAAGCTTCTGTGAAGAAGCTTTGATATCTTCGCGAGTTTCTTTTCCACTTTTGGGAGCAAACATAATTGCTAAAATTGAACCGACAGCACCACCAACAATAGTACCTGCAATAAATTTGTCGCGTTTTTTCATGGTTAATTCTTTTTATCTTTACTGCTTCTCTGAGCAAAAAAGCCCATAATGTTGCTGAATTGTTCCGCTAGTTGTAATACTACCTTCATTGGTTTAGCGACGAAACTCTGTACACTTTCAATTGTATTTTGCGCTTCTTGCAGCATATTATCTACTTTGCTGAGCATGCTGATTACCCTGCAGAGAATAACGATAAATAGTATCAAAATCACGCCTGCTAGGAGAGCTAAGATGTAATAAATAGTTTCGATTGGAGGCATAAATTGGGGGTTAGAAGTTGAAAATGGAAGTTTGCCACAAAGCAGTTTCGTTCGTTGTTTAGTTTTTGAGCAAGTGTAAGAGAATGTGGTTTACCTGACTAGGATTTGCTTGGCCTTTGGTTTTCTTCATTACAATCCCCACTAAAGCTCCGATTGCCTTGCTATTACCATCTCGAACATCTTGCGCTGCTTTAGGTAATTCAGCAATAGCTTCACGGCTTGCTTGCTCAAGAGCAGAGGAGTCAGTGACCTGGCGTAAGCCTTTTTCTTCGACAATTGCTTGTGGATCTTGGCCGGTTTCAACCATAATTGTTAGTACTTCTTTGCCCATTTTGCTAGATAAAACACCATCGTTAATCAAGGTGGCTAGACTAGCTAATTGTTTTGGGGAAACCGCACTCTCGTTGATAGTTTTTCCTTGTTGGTTGAGCAAGCCGATCAAATCTGTAACAAAGAGATTACTAACGGTAATGTAAGCGTTGGTATAATCAACCATAGCTTCAAAATATGCTGCTAGTGCTTTGTCTTCACTAATAATGCGTGCATACTCTTGATCGATTTCATATATACGAATGTAGCGGTCTTTTTTCTGATGTGGGAGCTCCGGTAAGGATTGCTTCAATTTGCTTACTAATTCGGCAGATACATACACTGGTGGTAAATCTGGTTCAGGGAAATAGCGATAATCTGCCGCTGCTTCTTTAGACCGTTGGCTCTCGCTTATTTCTTTTTCTGCATCCCACCCACGAGTTTCCTTAGCTATTGTGCCTCCGCTTGCCAAAATTTCCGCTTGACGTTCAATTTCAAAAGTAATGGCTTTTTCTAATGACCGAAAGGAGTTGAGGTTTTTTACCTCTACCCTAGTCCCAAATGTGGTACTACCTGCTGGCATTATCGAAATATTGAGATCAAAGCGCATCATGCCTTTTTCCATATCTGCATCAGATGAACCTACATTGCGAACAATTTGTTGTACCATTCGAGCATACTGACTGGCCTCTTCTTTTGAGCGAATATCAGGCTTAGAGACAATTTCCATTAGTGGTGTACCTGCTCGATTGAAGTCAACTAAAGTGCCGACTCCACTATGAATTAGTTTCCCCGCGTCATCTTCTAAATGGAGTCTTTCAATACCAATTTTTTTGGTAGTCCCATCAGCAAGTGTAATTACAATACTACCCTCAACAGCTATTGGTTGATCATATTGCGTAATCTGAAAGCCCTTGGGTGAGTCTGGGTAGAAATAATGTTTGCGATCAAATTTACTCATAGCTGGAATTTCACAGCCTAATGCTAGCCCAGCATTGATGCCTTTGGTGATAGCATCTTCATTGATGGCAGGCAAAGCTCCTGGAAAGCCCATGCACACTTCACACACATTGGTATTGGGAGTCTTTTCAAAAGAATCATTGTCACAATTACAAAACATCTTGGTCTTGGTATTCATCTGGGCGTGTATTTCGAGACCGATTACGACCTCATACTGAGTAGACATGATAGTTTAATTAACAATTTCAGTGATAAACGAGCTTAAAGCTGTGGCGTCTTGAGATGGAAGTCTGAGTGTTGTTGATAATGATGACCCAGGTGAAGTATGCGTTCTTCTGTAAATGAAGGACTGATGAGCTGTAAACCAATAGGCAGTCCATTACTAAAGCCACAAGGAAGACTAATACCAGGAATACCTGCCAACGATGATGGAATAGTAAGTAAATCTGCAAGATACATTTGAATAGGATCTTGAGCCTTGGCGCCTATTTCGAATGCTGGATATGGTGATACTGGTGCTAAGATTATATCTACATCTTGAAACGCCTTTTCAAAGTCTTGAATGATCAGTGTACGGACTTGTTGGGCTTTTTTGTAATAGGCATCGTAATAACCAGCTGACAAGGCAAAAGTTCCGATCATAATTCTGCGCTTCATTTCATCACCAAAACCTTCCTCTCGAGCGGTGAAGTAATAGTCTAGTAAACTTTCAGGTGATTTTTGTGGGCCAGGACCAAAACGAATGCCATCATAGCGACTCATATTTGAGCTTACTTCTGATGGTGCAAGGATATAGTACACTGAAACAGCATACTCCGTGTGCGGTAAGCTAACTGGTACCAAGGTACAGCCTAGGCTTTCCAATAATTTGGCAGCAGTTTCGACTGCGACTTTAGTATCTGCTGTCAAAGCATCGCTAAAATATTCTTTGGGAATACCAATTCGGTACTTCTCAAGGGGAGCTGAGATGAGTTCAGAATATCTCGGTACTTTTACTGAAGGTGTAGTGCTATCATAAGCATCACTACCAGCAGTTGCTTCCAGAAGTATGGCACAATCTTCTGCGGTTCTGGCTAAAGGTCCAATACTATCCAAGGAAGAAGCCATTGAGATTACTCCATAGCGGGAGACACGGCCATAAGTCACTTTTAATCCTGTAATACCACAAAGCGATGCCGGTTGACGGATGGATCCGCCTGTGTCAGTGCCCATAGATCCTAGACATTGGCCAATAGCAACACTGGCTGCTGATCCGCCGGATGAGCCACCTGCTACACAATTAGTATTCCACGGGTTTTTAGTGACACCGAAGGCAGAGCTTTCGGTAGAAGCTCCACAAGTAAACTCATCAGTGTTTACTTTGCTAACGAATATTGAACCTTGATTTTGAAGCTTATTAACTACGGTAGCATTGAAAGGAGGTTTATAACCTTTGAGTATATTGGAGGCCGCCGTGGTCTGAATACCCTGTGTACAAAAGACATCTTTTAAGCTGAGGGGAATTCCATCTAATGCACTTAGCGGAGCATTGTTGCGATAGCGAATATCTGACTGTGCAGCACTCTTAAGAGCGTCTTCTTTAAGGACAGTGATACAAGCATTGATTTGAGCATCAGTAGTATCAATTGTCTCAAGGCAGCTTAGTGTTAGTTCGGTCGGAGTAAATTTTCCAGCTTTCATCTGCTGATGTGCGCTGGCAATAGTGAGTGAGAGAGGGGATGGCATAAAGACTTATGAGAATACAGCAGGAACAACAATTTGATGATCTTCTTTTGGCAGAGGACTAACCTCTAATAAACTATCGGGTGTGGATCTAGTCTGAATTTGATCAGGTCGAGTGACATTATGTAAGCCTGTTACTTGAGCAGTTGGGGCAACATTAGTAGTGTCTAGTTCTTGTAAATTTTGGAAATAACCTAAAATACTACCTAATTGGGGAGTAAACTTGGCAATTTCAGCATCGGACAAATTGAGGTGGGCTAATTTTGCTACTTTTCGAGTATGGTCAGCATTGAAATCCATAGAACGTATTAAAGAGAGAGTAATAAAATACTAGTTGCTCTAAATCAGCTTGATTATAGAGCAACTAGTGGAGTTGTAAATAATTGATTTATAAGTATTTGTTGGGATTGGTTTTTTTACCGTTTACTACCACTTCAAAGTGGAGATGAGGTCCTGTGGAGTTTCCTGTAGTACCCATGAGCCCAAGCCCTTCACCTCGTTCGGCATGTTGACCGACTGAGACGCCCACTTTGTATAAATGGCCATAAATAGTAGTGATACCATTACCATGATCGATGATGACATGATTACCATAGCCCCCACCCCAAGTACCCACTGAAGCTTTGATAACAGTTCCGCTTTCGGCTGCATAGATTGGTGTCCCTTGAGAGTTGGCACAGTCAATACCCCAGTGTGGAATAGCTGGATTGAATCCTCGAGTAATAACACGGCAAGTTGCTGGCCAGTTGAAAGTGCCACTTGTGGGAGACGCTTTTCCTGTAGGAGCATCACCAATACCACCGTTACTGCTACCATTACGATTGGTATTTTTGGGTTTAGGTGTAGTACCCGCTGGTGCTGGTTCTACACCATTAGGAATAATTAATTCTTGACCGACTTTTAACTCTTTGTCACTACTAAGGTTATTTTGATACATTACTAATTCAGCAGGAACATCGTACATACCGGAGATGAGAGCAATGCTATCGTCTTTTCTCACTATATGAAGCAATCCTGTAACTGGAAGAATCTTCAGTTTTTGGCCCTCTTCTAATGTTGGATTGCGTTTGAGCTTATTTACAACAGTGATAGTGGATGCACTAATGTGAAATTTTTCAGTGAGACTATCTAAAGTGTCTCCTGATTGAACTACATAATCGATAATATCATTGATAACATCACTGCTATTGACCATGGGTTTCTCCATGAAAATGTCTTCATCGGCGACGTATTCTCTTTCCAATGAGAAATCAGCTTTTGCTGTCATAACGTTGAATTGCTCGGTAGAAACCAACAAACTAATAATCACTACAAAAGCAGCTTTTTTGAGGGGACTAACTCGTTTTAATGATGCGTAATCAATTGCTTTTTGGAGGAAATCTCTAAAACTAACTACATTCTCTCGATTTTCTTTATTTACCCTGTAGAGATTTAAGCGTCTTTTGATTTTGGATCGCAACTTGGTGCCAAACTCAAAAAATGTCAAAAATATAAAATTAAGGCTAGGTCAATATAACAAAAATCCCTAAAGTCGGCTAGCGAGCATATTCAATGATGCGAGTTTCGCGCACAACATTGATCTTGATTTCACCATTGAAGTCACTAATCTTTTCGATTTCAGCTGCCAAGTCATGAGCTAGTTTATAAGCTTGTAAATCATCGATTTGTACTGGGTTAACTATTGCTCGGATTTCGTGCCCAGCTTGCATTACAAATGCCTTTTCCACACCAGGAAAAGCTAATGCCGATTGTTCTAAATTGGTCATTCGTTGAATGTGTTGCTCTAAACTATCGCGCTTGGCACCTGGACGCTCTTGAGAAAGGATATTGGCAGTATATACGATGATTCCTTCTAATGAGTCAAAGCCTGATTGCCCATGATGTGAAGCAATAGCATTGATTATAGGTTCTGGGATACGATATTTTTTACAGATCTCTAGTGCTATTGTGACATGATGACCGTCAATTTCTTGATCAAGGGATTTTCCAATGTCATGGAGTAAACCAGCTTTCTTGGCTATTTCTACATTGGCACCAAGCTCAGCTGCGATTGCAGCTGATAATTTGGCTACTTCTACTGCATGTTTGAGTACATTTTGACCGTAAGCTGTACGAAAGCGCAAACAGCCGAGTAATTTTACAATTTCACTGGGCAAG